>CAZGTJ010000117.1:0-4482 GCA_964528545.1 uncultured Methanosarcinales archaeon | reverse complement strand
GGTCAATGCAAACTGTCCAGCTAAGCAACCTTTGATGTGGATAGCACAAAGTTGCTGTAATTGCGGATGATCTTTGCTCGCTTTGCGGATCCAACGTTCCAGACTTTGCGTTTATTGTTGTTGCAATCTCCCCCCCGTTTGGATTTATCTGCGTTTTTCCATAAACAGAAAAGGCAGCTTCATTATCGCCTTCGCTTGGGCTTATTCCCTCTCCTTCATCTATTTTCCCTTCCCTTTCAATTTTTAAAATCGGAATAGAATCCCTTTCTCTTCCAATTGAAACAACACCAAAAGTCTGCTTATCAAAGCCGATACTATAAGCTCCTTTATTTTTTATTCTCAAGATAATCGGAAAATCAGATTTTTCATAAACTTTCTGAGGAGGAGCATTCTTGACAAATTCAGCTGTCAGGCCTTCTGTTCCAACATAAATGTCTACCTCTTTGTGCTTTGCAGATGCAGAAGAGCATGCAGTAACTACAACAATAAATAGCATAATTTGAATTAATTTTACCAACTTCATTGTGTAACTCCAATGACCTGTGATGTACCATCAGCACTTGCCTCTACTGGAAGGGGTGAAGTTTCGCTTACAGGTTGAGGAGTATTTTGAGGGGGGTTTTTAACTTGTTCTCTTAAGGTATTGTACCTTGCCATTACATCCTCTACATAATTATCGTTGCCTCCAGAGCCCCATCCATTGTAAGCTCTTATCGCGGCAAGCCATCCGCTGTAGTACCTACTCGTTGACCCGCCTGTGAACTCATACTCGCAAGTTTTGTCTTTGCACATTGAAAGGCATTTTCTGCCTTGGCAATAATTTCCGCTTAGGTGCCTGCAATCGCTATCGGCACCACAAATCTGCCTGAATAATGTATACTTTGATTGCAATACTTTAAGCCCGCAGTTTATATTTGCCTCCACATCATCTTTCCAACCCGACATACATCCAGATACGACGCTGCCTTCATTTATTTGCATCAATCCATATGATTTTTGTGTTCTTCCTTTGTCTCCGATAGCTTTTGGATCCCATCCTGTGTTCTCAGTTTGAATCAATGCCTTAACTAACAAATAATCAATGCCAAATTCTTTTGCTTTTTTTAGCACAACCGGAGAATAACCCATCTCATTTCTATTTGAGGTACTGAAATAGATTTTGCTTAAGGTTTCTTCTGTAATCTTATCGTAGGCATCTTTGCCTATGATTCCTTTATCTTCAACCGGGATTTTAGCAGTTTCAACGAACACATTATACGAGCTCTCGAGCAAATAATCGTATCTTGCCCTGACTCTTATGAATTTAGTTGTTATAGGAGTATTGTCTAATATCGCTGTGCTCGGAATTAGCCTGCATCCGAAGGTTCTATAGCGATCAATGTCCTTATAATCATCTTTGTTCTTTAGCTGGCTAATGTCAAGAGTATATCCTGCATAAGCTGGACCATTTGGGTCGGGCTTGAACAAGGATTGGCAGTTATCATTGCACCTGGCGAATGTTTCATCCCTTTCCTTGCTATTCAGCAGTGCGTTGCAATTATCAAAGCAATTAGACTGCTCTTGAGTCAACCTTCCATCCTCTGAAGGAAGAGGCCCGCAAGCAGATGTGCAGCTCTCATATCCAATATTTGCAACTGAATTGCAGGCGCTTGAGCAGTGGGTTTCAACATTTGTTATTTTTATAAACGGAATCGGCCTGCAGTTGTTGGCATCAATCTCAACCCCATTCGGAACAATAACTGTAAGCTCATTTATTTTTTTTATTTTTCCTTTCCACTCTCCATAAGGCTTCCCGCTTTTGTCTGTTATCTTTTCCCTGTTTCTTAGCATGATACCAATGTTCGGATAAGAGCTTGCGTCATCGCCAACCGAAACCAGGCTTTTCATGTCCATTGCAATCTCAACAGGGCCGTTTGTGTGAACCAATGCAGGATCTCGGTCAGTAATCCCAAACTCCTTTAGAGGGTCAAGATTTTCACGAGTCATTGCCCTTAGCTTTTCCTTGTCAATAAAATATGTTTTTTTATAGCCGCTTGTATCGAAATTGTAAGTTGCTGCCAAAGTCACAATATTTGTCCCTGCATCAAGCTTATTCGGGGCAAATGTGCACTCGACATCTTTTTCTTCGTAAGTGAACACTATAAAGGGGTTTTTCGGAACAATCGGATCGTCTGTCTGGGCTTTGAAGCGCTCCCCGTTTCTCCAGCGGTAGCAAGTAAAGTTCACGGTTACAGGGTCGCTTAGAGTCTTTGATTTTAGAGTCGCCCAGACAGTAATCTGCTCATCAGAATAGAACTTTGGCTGGGAAGCTTTTACATTTGTAAAATAGACTCCTAAAGGCTCATATTGGTTTTTCTCAACTTGGCTTCTGTAAAGGCCGCCGGTTGCCAAATCAACTTGTTTTGTGAAAAAATCAATCGCTTTTGAGGTAAACACACTTAGCAATCCTTCCCCCTGACTGCCTTCTTTTGGAGTCAATGCAGGAAGACCAGTCCCATAACCATAAACTTGTATTGACAAAATCACGATGAAAGTCATAATAATTGCAAATGCAGCGGCAGCGTACGTGCTCTCGGTTTTCATGTAACAATAAGCTATTGTAAAGAACACAAGGACCGGAATGAACTTTAGCCATAAAACGTCAGACTGCCACAGGAATCCATAACCGAAAAAATCGAGAATCAGGAAGGTCGGGAATAAGACGTGGAAAATTGCCTTGTTTTCCTCCCTCTTGCTCATATAAAAAAATCCAAAAATAACTATGAAGCTTGCGTGAAGCATTGCTCTCCAATATACCATCCATCCAGGAACAATGGCAAAAAACGAAAGAACAAATATCATATACAGTTTTGTAAAGAAATTCGGAATTGCTGTGCTTAATTTTCCATCGTTCTTCTTTGCGCCTGAATAGAATATGATGCCAGCAATAATAACAAGCCCCAGCACAACCATTACAGCAATGTAAGGGAGCTCAAAGGACCATGTGCTTGGCAGGTAATTAACACCGATATAATTTGTGATAAGAATGAAAATGAATGCAAGAACAATGTCAATATATTCTCTCTTGAATATGTCCAAAATCATGCTTACATAGAGGAATGAAAAAACAAGGCCGGAGGCAAAAATGGACGAAATTAATATAGGTATTGCCTGCGACAGGCTTTCGAAAGGAATATTAAATCCCACGAAAGGGTTTCCAAAATTCCACCAAGAAGTATTTGGGACAAGGTCTAAAATCCAGATTAAAATCGCAATCCCAACCCAAAATTTTGTTGGGTCCTTATCTCTAAAGCTGGTGCTTATCCCATAGAGCGCAAAAAAAAACAATCCAATAGCAATCAAAATTCCTATCAAGGTTGCAAGATTATTGAAGACTTTTTGTACAAGGAACTCTTTTGCGGGAGTGAAATACAAAATCAAAAAGATAATAAGAATTATGAACGTATATGCCCAGAACCCCCCGCTTGAGGTTTTTTGGACTAATCTTTCAGCTATGGTAAGATTAATCGGAGTAGTGCCATGGCCTCTCGCTTCATTATTGCGGTTATCATTTTTGTTCTCGTCATTTTCACTATTATCATTTGATTGCCCTTTTTTATCATCGATGCTACCCGCCATTTTGCATGAAAGAAACTATAGAATTCTAATTTTCACCTCTTATTTTTGATATGGAAAAAGTAAACATTATGATTTATACTAACTCAACTCTTAGCTCGACGATTTCAACGTCTTCGATTGGCTCAACCCTCAGATAGTTGTTGCCTTCTGAAACCTTGCTGCCTATGCTTTGCGTAAAAACTACCTTTTCTGTTTCAATCTCTTCCAAGTGGCCGTTAACATTAATTCTCGCCCTCTTATTCGAGTCGTCATCTACAAACTTTAAGGTCAGCATTGCATTTTGGCTTCCGCTTCTTATCTGCTTGAAATTGTCTGGATTTATTTCAAAATAGTATGTCTTCACCTTTGGCTCCTTAAAGTCAAGAGAAACTATTATCTGCTCAATGCTGTAGCTACCTTTTTGCGTCTTGAACACAATGTTGTTCTCGCCTGCATTCATAGCCCCCTTTGGAATCACCTGCCTATACGCATTATCGCAAACAGGAATAGTTGAGAACAGCTTTTTGTTGTTAACGAAAATATCGAGGGTGCCTACGTCCCTTACATTTCCGCAGTAAGGCACAAACTTAAGCGTTGCAGATTCCATGCTTTGGTATTCGGTGTCGCCTACAACAAATATATTGGTGCTTTCCTGCCTGCTCGTGTCCGTAATGTCCCCCAAAATTCTCACGTTGTCAAAGTTATACTCGTTAGTTGTCCAGAATTTCGCTCCAACAGACGAGACCGAAAAACCAAGATTGTTTTCCTTCTTTAGCAGTTTCTTGTCGAGCTTTACTGGCCCTGGGCTATCTGCCGCAAGCTCATTCTCGTATATGGTTGCATCATTAAGGGTTATTGTCAAAATACCCTGCCTCTTTTTTGCAT
>CAZGTJ010000116.1:0-4486 GCA_964528545.1 uncultured Methanosarcinales archaeon | reverse complement strand
GGAATAAAATATGAGTCGTCAGATTTTTTTTCCGTAAGCTCGCTTAGAAGTATAGAGAGGATTTTTGCTTTCTCATCACTGGAAAGAGTCCTGAAGCTATCCAAAATGCCGCTAATCTTATCTTTCTCCTCTTTTGCCAATGCAGATACCCGTTATAGTTCCCCAACAGAACAAGCTTTTAGAACCAGTATTCCCTTTCGTATACTTTTAGCTTATTCTCTATCTTATTCTGTAAGAATCAATTTATAAATATTTTGATTTTTGTACCATTAAATCACTTCTTGTATAGCCATTTCTTAGTAGAAAATTCTTATTATGTAAGATAATTTCTTATTATTTAAGATTTTATTCTTATTATGTAGGAAAAATAAACTAAGTTACTTTTAAACTTTATAGAAGATTTTATTAACACTAAGATATTTTAGTCAAAAATGAAGCATAATGTCAAAGTAACCTTATTCTTGGTTTTGTTTTATATTGCCGCGCAAGTCGTCGGCCTTTTTGTCATCAACCAGTACATCGACCATCCAAAAACATCTGCGAAAAACGAGATTGTTACGAAACCTTTGCCTTACGGCATGGAAAGGCCGCAAGTTGAAAACAAATCATCTTCATTCATAATAATAGTATTATCAATTTTAATTGGCACGGGGCTTATTTTTGTTTTGATAAGATTCAACAAGCCCTCAATTTGGAAATTCATGTTTTTTATTTCAATTCTGACCACACTGACAATAGCGTTCGGAGCTTTTGTAAATTATATAATGGCAGGAATTGCCGCATTCATCATCTCTGTATGGAGGCTTTACAGGCCTAACTTAATAGTCCAAAACTCAACTGAAATTTTTATTTATGGTGGCCTGGCTGCGTTTTTTGTCAATATCTTTAACGTCATTTCGGTTGTCCTGCTTCTCATAACAATTTCAGTTTACGACTATGTTTCCGTCTACAAGACAAAGCACATGATTAAGCTTGCGGCATTTCAGTCAAAATCAAAGGTCTTTGCAGGATTTTTTATCCCATACAATGAAAAGAAAATCCTTATGAGCGCTCCAAGCGCACAAATAAAATATGCAAAAAAAGAATCAAAAGGCGAATCAAAAGCCAAAGCCCAATCAGGGCCTTCAATTGCTGTTCTTGGCGGCGGGGATATCGGGTTTACATTGATTTTTGCCGGAGTCGTGATGCAGGATTTGGTTCTTAGAGGGCCAGCTGTGTCGGCATTTCTAAAAACGCTGATTATCCCAATTTGCTCTGCAATTGCGCTGACATTGCTTTTGTTCAAGGGGGAAAAAAACAGGTTTTACCCCGCAATGCCTGCCCTGACAATCGGATGCTTGGTTGGCTTGTTGATTATAAAGCTTGTTTCTTAGTCTTGTCATTAGCGGAAATTTGCTCCAAACAGGCAAGTTTTTAAAAAGAAAAGGCATTTCCTTGGCACTGGGAGGACTTTGCCGGGAGGTTAGCACTCTCCTGTAAGCGTCGACGTGCTTCAGGCGCGGTGAAGTTGTGGAAGCGGTATAAGCTTGTTGCCGTAGTCTTGCTTTCAACGTTGAGACTCTGCTCCATAGGGCTAATGTTTTTGAAAATCCGTCAGGTCTGGAAGGAAATGCGCCGAAGCCGAGCTTCGACTTACCTAATGCAGCGGTAATTAAGAACTTTGGTGTCTATGGGCCACAGGGTTGAGAAGAAAGCAGGGTAAACTGCAGCAGCGGCCCATGCCCATTTCATAATGCGTCCTCCCGCTTTTTATAAAAGCCATTATAAATATAAAAATCATCGTTTATATTTCAATAAACATGGAATTCATATACAATAAAATATTTTTGAAGCATTTCTCAAAATACGGGCATCCTGAAAGGCCGGAAAGGCTCATTTCAATGGGAAATTTGGTTGAAACAAAAATTGAAAATGGAGAAAAATACCTAAGTCTGGTTTATGATGAAGGCTATATTCAAAAAATAAGGGAAGCATCTCAAAAAGGGGAAAATCTTGACAGCGATACCTACACAAACAGGCACAGCTATGAATCAGCTTGTTATGCTGTCGGAGCGGCAATCAAGGCCGCAAAAGAGAATAATTTTGCCCTAGTCAGGCCACCTGGGCATCATGCAGCTGCAAACAGGCCAATGGGATTCTGCCTTTTCAATAATTTGGCGATTGCGTGCAGGTGGCTTAATGAAAGAGGAAAAAAAGTTTTGGTTGTCGACTTTGACGGGCATCACGGCAATGGGACTCAGGATATTTTTTATCACAGCGATAAAGTTTTGTTTCTGTCCACGCACCAGTTTCCCGCATACCCCGGTACAGGATGGGTAAATGAAATAGGCGAGGGAAGCGGAAAATTCCATACTATAAACATTCCAATGCCTCCTTATTCATCAGACGATATATTCCTGGAAACAATGGGAAACATTATTCCCGCAATAAAGGGCGCGTATAAGCCCGATGTCGTGGCAGTTTCTGCGGGATTTGATGCTTACAAAGATGATCCATTATTGCAGTTAAATTTGACAGTCAATTCTTATTACGAAATTGGAAAGTTGCTGTCAAGCAATTTTAAGGACATTTTTGCCTGCCTGGAAGGAGGGTACAACATAAATGCGCTCCCGAACTGCATTTCAGCTTTCTTGACGGGGATTAATGATAAAAGAGCAAAGCTCGAATTCCAAGAGCAAAGAACAATATCAGCCGCAAATGTTCAAAGAGAATTCGAAACAAGGATGAAAAAACTGGGGCTTAACTTGCGCGGGTACTGGAATTTTTAACAAATAGAAAATTTTAAGTAGTCTCTTTTTAATATCATTTACAATGCACAAACGAGTCGTCAAATCGCAGGCTGCCCTTGAATTTCTGATAACCTATGGCTGGGCAGTACTTACAATGCTTATTATGGTTGCTGCCTTGGCTTATTTTGGAATTCTTAACCCCGACAGGCTTTTGCCCGACAGGTGCAATTTTGCTTCAGAAGTAGGCTGCAAGGAGCAGTCCATAGTAGGAAACGGAGTTAATCTCAGACTGACAAATGGGATGGGGGAGGAAGTAATCATTGACGGAGTAAATTTTTCCATTGAAAATACAAATCTCAGGTGCAATTCGTCAATGACAGGCAAGCCGTGGTTTCCTGGAGAAACAAGGGATTTTTATAATGCATGCGACTTTACAGGAAGCAATATTGCAAAAGGCCAGAGGCAAAAACTTAATGTTCAAGTAGTATTTCACGCAGTTTCAAGCAGCAGTTCTTATGGCAGGAGCACGCAGGGAGAAATGATTTCAACCGTTCAGAGCGGATACGTTCCAAAAGTTATTGGCGATTTTGAGCTTGGAAGTATCGACAGCTTTGGCGCATATGGAGATGGGATTTTTTCATCAACTTCGCAGTACGGCTCCATTGCTGGATTGTCGTCGCTTTACGTGAAATCAGATGCGGGAGGGGTTTGTAGCGGGAATTTTTGCGGAGTTTATGTTTTCATGCTTCCGAAAGTAGTAGGGCAGACTTATACCATAAGCTACTGGGCAAAGGCAATTGCAAATACCGGCGGAATCGCAATAAGTATACAAAACGGGGCCGGGGACCAAAATTGCCTGGCGCACACAACAACCATTACAAACCAGTGGCGCAAATACACGAAGACGTGCACGCTGGACATAGTTAAGAATATTATCTATATATGGAGTCAATCTCCAAGCCAGGAATGGGTCATTGACGACTTGCAGATAATCCAAGGATAGCTACCTAAAATGCTCAAAACCTTTTCTTAATTTCAACTCTTTGCGGTTCTCAAAAAACCTTATTCCGAGCTTTTTGTCCGTTATTTCCCCAATGACTTTGGCGTCAAGGGACTTCAATTTGCTTAATTTGCCTGGATTTGCGGTAAACACCAATTCGTAGTCTTCTCCTCCGTATAATGCAAAATCAACCGGGTTTTTGTTTAATTTTTTTGCGTCAGAAATTGTGTTTTTTGAAATCGGTATTTTGTCAGCGTAGACGATTGCCCCGGTATTCGATTCATCGCAAACATGGCATATTTCAGAAACAAGGCCGTCGGAAACATCTATCATCGAGTTGATCCCCATTCTGGATATTTTTCTTGACAAATCAATCCTTGATTTTGGCTCCAGGTGGCTCCTTATTGATTTCCCACTCATTTTTTTATTTAATAGCTCAAATCCTGCTGAAGATTTTCCAAGGCTTCCGGTGCAAAATATCAGGTCTCCTTCCTTTGCATTTTTTCTAAGCGCAAGATTTTTCTTCTCGACGAAACCAGCCATGAAAATTGTTACTATAATCTCTTTTGACTCTGAAATATTTCCGCCTATGAGGCTTATTTTGTATCTTCTGCATTTTTCATTGATTCCATCGCAAATTCCATCAAATACTTTCAGGCTGGCGTTCTTTGGCATTGAAAGTGAAACAAGAATGTACTTTGGAACGCCTCCCATCGCTGCTATATCGCTGATATTCTGCTCAATCGCCTTCATCCCG
>CAZGTJ010000115.1:0-4491 GCA_964528545.1 uncultured Methanosarcinales archaeon | reverse complement strand
TTTATGTCGTCATGCTTTTTCCAGAAAGCCAATTTTCCAAGTACTCCCATTTTGCCTCTTTTTTTCTAATCCTTGATTAAGTCATATATAAATATGTTGGAAATTCAGGCGCCTCCTTTAAAAACAATGTATAAAAGAACTATTATAAAAACGAAGGATAATATGAAAAACAGGAACTTGAATATTTTCTCGAAAATCCTGTTCAGGATAAACATCACTACAACATAAATAACGGCAAGTGCGGCAAGGATTTCAAATACCATCTTGGTTCTTTTTGCAATGGCTGCAGAACCTTTTCAATGGGCAGTTAATGCAAACCGGGACTTTCCTGCAATGGTTCTTGCCAAGCTCAACAATCAATGCATGGTACTCATTAAATAATCTTTCGTTATGCGGCAGGCTTTGCGTAAACAATTCCTGGAAATCATCATAAGTTTCCTCTTTGCAGCCAATCCTTTGGAAAATCCTTTTTGTGTACGCATCGATTACAAAAATCGGCTTTTTTGCAGCAAACAAAATGATGGAATCTGCGGTTTCCGGGCCAATTCCATTGACTGATAATAACTCATTTCTTAAATCTTTGATATTTTGATTAAAGAATAATTCAAGCTTTCCATCATGCTTTTTCAATAAAAATTCACAGAAATTCTTCAATTTCTTTGCTTTCTGGTTATGGTAGCCTGAAGATTTAATTATTTCTGCCAGTTTTTCGTTTTTTATTTTAATTATCCTGTAAACGTCAATAAGCTTGTTTTTATTGAGGCTTTTTATCGCTTTTTCAACGTTTTTCCAGCTGGTGTTTTGCGTCAGAATCGAGCCAAAAATCACTTCCAGCTGCTGTTTTTCGTTCTTCGGGCCTCCACTATACTCTGGATGCAGTTTTCCTTCTTCAGTCACAGGCCACCAGCCTTGCTGTCCAAACTCCTTCAAAAGAAGACTATAGATTTGCTTGATTTTATTCATTTCTAAACACTCGAGAACATTAGAAAAAACGGAGTTTAAATAGATTTTTAAGCGAACTGAATTCTCTTTTCTTATTCCTGCTGCTTATTTATGGCTTCTGTGATATCTTCGGCAAGTCCGGTTACTCTGCAGATTTTTCCTTCATTGTCATAAATCGGAAAAGCCCTGTCCCTTATCAAACGGATTGTTCCGTCAGGACGCAATATCCTGTATTTTTCGTCATAAGTCCCCTTTGCTTGCTTTGTCAAAGCAGCATTCAAAATCCTTTCTCTATCTTCGGAGTGGATTGATTCTATCCAGCTTCGCGGGTTCTTATAAAGGCTGTCGCATGTCCTTCCCATATTTTTTCATAGCCCGGGCTGATGTATACCATCTGATTTTTTCCCGGGTCAGTCATCCAGAAAACTTCGCTGATATTCCCTGTAATTTGCTTAAGGCACTCCTCACTTTCCCTTATCTTGTTCTCGGCTTCCTTTTTCTCTGTTATATCCGAAATGACTGCAACGCACTTCCATGGCTTTCCCTCTTTGTCAAGAATTATGCTTCTGCGGTCTGAAAAATACCTGCGAGTCCCGTCTTTTAGTTCAATTGAATATTCCAAAACCAAGGGATTGCGGTGTTTCATGTGCTTTTCGAACCCGTCAATAATTCTTGCTTGGTCCTTCGGGTTTGCTTTTTCTTTGAGTGCATCCTCATTTCCAAATATCTCAATAGTTTCTTGCCCTTGCAATGTTGTGATGTTCCTTATCAATTTTACATAGCCTTTTGCTATATCACGTTCAAGTATTATATCGCTGCTGCTGTGCAAGCCAATCCTCAGAATTTCTTCGCTTTCGCGAAGCTTTTCTTCCATTTCTTTCCTGTCTGTAGTCAAGAATATAACCGCTATGTAGCCCTCAATGTCCCCAAATTCGTTGAATATCGCAGAAATGCATGAATCAGCCCAATAAAAGGTTCCGTCTTTTGCCTTGTTTTTTATTTCGCCTCTCCATACCCTGCCCGAGGAAATTGTGTCCCAAAGCTCTTGGTAGAAGGAATCCGGATGGTATCCAGACTTAAGTATGCGGTAGTTTTCTCCTATCAGTTCTTCCTTGCTATATTTTGAAATTTCGACAAATTTGTCATTGGCGTAAGTTATATTTCCATTTTTGTCGGTTATAGAGACGAGTACGGCATTATTCATAGCCGTAAGTATAGCGTTAAGCCTTTCATCCGGCAGGCCGATGTCTATGCGCAAATCGTTTTTCGACTGCCACACTTCTTTTTTGCCCACCATATCAGATCTAGCAAGGTGGTTTGGATAGCAAGTATATATTTTTTGCTGTTATTGAACTAACAACCAAAAGTCTCTTTCAGTTCGTCGGCTGTCAGATAACCGTCAGCCCTTTTTACGTCAGCCCCGTCTTTTTCCAATATCCATGTAGGTGTTTTAAGAATTTCTTTTTTCAGGCATAAATCAACTTCATTGTTTGGCTGGTTTGGGTCGCATTCTATCTCCTTAATCTTATGGAATGATTCGCCAAACATCTTTCGAGTTGCGGCGCATGCAGAGCACGTTGCCTTTCCGTACATGACTATACCTTTGCTGCTCAGGCAATCCGCCAGAAGCTCCATGCTTACTTCCTTGTCAGTCGGCTGTTCGCTGGTTTTGGGCGAGCATGCGCTCAATGTCAGCAAAACCAAAATCGCCAATAAAAGAGTTATTGTCTTTTTCATAGGTGGGCACCTGTTATATAATACCACATGAGGAAGGCTCCAAGCGCAATCATGACAATGCCTGCTGCCAGCCTCATCCATTTCTTATTCTCTGTTTTCCACTGCTTGATTGCAGCAATGTGGGTTCCGTAATAAGCAAGCACGGATATTATTATCAAAGGCAATACAAATATTACATTATAGATAAGCAGGTAAATAAATGCCTTTAGATTGAATGCCTTGGCAAGAAGCGCCGTTATTGCAAGATACGGACCGCCGGTGCACGGCAATTCAACAGTGGCTACAAAAGCTCCCAAAATAATTGCACTTGCAACTGTAACATGCGATGTCATTACCTTAATTTTTTCGGAATATTTTGCCGGTATTGCAAGCGAGAATCCCTTCCCGTACCAGAAGAAATCCTTTATCTCTATAATCCCCATTATTATAACGAGCCCACCGACTGCTGCCCCGAGGTATGTTGCAAATCCAAGTTTAATCAAAAAAGACTGGAACCATATCAGCCCAAGGCCTGCCAGCATGTAAACTAGGTAGACAGCCGCAATATAGATTGAGGCTATTTTGACAAGCTTGCGCTTTTCCTTGGAATGCTTAATCAGTACGCCGAGCAGCAGCAAAAGAACCCCTATGGCGCACGGATTTATTGAGTCAACTATTGCAGTTGACAGCAATATTGGAATTGTTACCTGTTCCAGCACCATCTTACTTTTCTATATCCTCCACCGGATAGCCTGCTGCTTCCCAGGCGCCATGGCCTTCTTCCAGATATCTCATGTTTTCTGCCTTGCAGTTCTTGCTTTTCATCACAATTCGCGCAGCAGCCGGGCTTGCAGTGCATTCCCCTCCTCCAAAAGTGCCTTCGCACACGAATATATTCACATGATCGCAATTGATTTGCTCCATTTTATCAGCCAATTCGGATAGTGGAATATGTTCGGCCCCTTTTATTATCTTACCGCCGGTGCTCTTGATTGACTCAATTTCCCGCACGTCAATGAAATCGACATTTGGCTTCCCATAGAATGAATATGCCTCAGGCAGATACATTACTTGCGGCCCACTGCTCTGGACTTTGTTTTCTCCGCTCGCACTGCCGCACCCTTCAGGCATTGGCGTGTCAGTTCCAAGCTCTTTGCTTGTGGCGTAAAACTCATCTATCGTGTTCCGTATTTCACAGATGGTTTTCCCTTCCTCATGCATTCTTTTTGTTCTTTTTGCTATGTCTAAGCAGACGGAACAAGTGATGCCATGCTTGTCAAAAGTTCCATCATCCCTCCAAAAACAATGCCTGCTGTGAAGATGACCGGCTTCTTTGCAACCGCAATAGCACGGCATTTGCTCAAGCAATGTTGCCCCTTCCGGAGTTTTTGCCCAGTTATAAATTTCCCGCATTTCTCCCCCTACATAAGAAGGAACTTCCGTGCTTGCAGTTTCTGAAGAAATAAAGAAATAGGCAATTATGCCCGCGAAGACAAGAACCAAAGCAATTGCAATTGTTTTTCTTTTATCCATTTTATTGCACAAAATAATGAGCAAAGAAAAAAACAATTATCAAAATCAAACTCACAACCACGCTGTACCATCCTATTTGGTCATCAGAATACGCGCCGATTGATTGCCTTTCTTTAAATATAAATCCAAATATCAAAAAGGATAATGCCACTAAAACCGCTTTTCCAATCCAATGGTGGCTGAATGTATTTTTTAAAAAATCCTTGAGTGGTGTAAACAACTCTGCCGCTATAATCAGGATAGCAAGCAACCACGCGCTTGACGCCGGCTGTGATCAGCGCCTCGTCGCACGGCGGGGTG
>CAZGTJ010000114.1:0-4567 GCA_964528545.1 uncultured Methanosarcinales archaeon | reverse complement strand
CCAATCTTAAAATCTCCTGTTTTGATTCCCTATCAGCGAAATTTGGTGAGTTTAAGTCATTTGCAAGATTGTTGAGTGATTCGATTGAGTAGCTTTTTCCCCAAAGGCCAGCTGCTTCTCCTGCTTTTTTTCCAACATTTAACGCAATGACTACTAACACAACTGTTACTATTATTCTAAGAAGCCCTTCTAGAGCAATTGCTTTCTTATTCATGTTTTAGAAAAACAGTTTTTTGTTTCGCTGCCTAAATCATTTCCCTGAATTTTATAGCCCGGAGGGCATCCTTGATTTTCAGATATTCCGGAGGCACAAGGGCATTTGTCATTTAGATTGATGATGTTGTCGTTGTCGTTATCATCGCCAAGGTTTATGTTGTTATTAACTATGGTCACACTTTTTCCAAATAATTTTGTCCAAATTCCGGTATAAATTAGCAGGAATAGAAGTACCAGTGCAATTATTGCGACGATCCATACTAATTCACTTGCTCCTTTTTTTGTTTTCATTTTAGGGTTTTCCAGGAACGTATTTTTCAGTGCCAAATGCTGAATTCAATACATGCGGAAGCAGATATTTGTACATAGCCCATGCAACTACAGCCATAAAAATCAGTATAAGAATCCAAGTCGCTATTTTGTTTATTATCCCCTCTGCCATTTTAAAAAAATATTGAGTTTAAAATTGTTCCCGCCTTTCCACTTGATATTGCATATACAGATAACATAACAACCAAGAATATAATCAACAGTATGATGATAGCGATCTTATTCTCCATTAATTCTGCTTTCTTGCTCATTTCTGACCAACACCGGCTTCTATTGCACATTTACTTGCAACGCTGTCATAATGCGATAATAAAATATAATTTGATTCTGTTATCGTTCCTGTATTTAAAGTAGTGGCAATAGAACCTACGTTTAGAGCTATTAATGATACTGTGGGTATTGTGCCAATCCCACTCCCAAGTCCTGCTGCTGCTCCAAGTACATAAAGCCCCCCTCCCGAAGTAACTATCCCAAGCAAAGTCGACGCATCCCAACTTTTTCCGGGGCTCACAAATGTGATGGCATATTTTTGGCCCGGCTTGAACATGTAATCTTCTTTCTCCCCAGACAAAATTCTTTCTTGATTTGATGATTGGATGTAATCTAAAAATGATATCGTGTTTGAAGGCTTTATGTAACAATTGCCGCTTTTGCATTTCCATTTATTATACAATGTATCATATTCACTCCCGGGCTCTGCAAGGCACATTCCTCCTTTGTTTTTGCACTCATCATTAGGATCGGGTGCGATGCAGCATTTTTCGTTTGATTTGCACTTTGTGGAAGATGTCTCCTTAGGAAAATACTCAGATGATTTATCACAGGATACCATACACTTACCTCCGCCTCCTCCGGCGCATTTGTCGCTTGAGTCTACCGCATTATAGGGAGAGTAAAGAGACCCATAAAATTCACCCCAGCTAAACGGAGTTATTTCCTTGCCTATCGAAAATGTATAACAGATGAAACATCCATTTTGTACGTTGTAAAATCTACTATCAAACATGTTTTTTTTGCTTCCTTCAAGCCACATATACCAGCATTTAGCCATCAAATCCCTAATTTCTGCCTTGGTTCCTTCTCTTGCCCCGTTTACATAATTTTTGTAATCTTTGCTTGGCAGTTCTTTTTTATCAATTGTTTTGCAGGCGCTTGGAGCTGGCCTAAAGGTTTTGGCAACAGTATCGATACTGGTGGCTTCCCTAAGAGTATTGCTTCCCCTGCACAGGATTTCAGACGTTTTGTCATCTGCCTTGCTACTTGCTGAAACAAATACACCAATTAACAGTCCTATTCCAACTACAAGCAAAATAATTTCAATTAGAGTTGTAAATTCAAGTGCTTTCTTACTTCTGGCTAAGGACATTTGTCAAAACCCTCCAGATTCCATAAAGAAACAAAAGACTTGCAACAATGCCGAGTATCCAAATCGCAAGATTCTTGAATTGTGACTTCTTTGACTTCATTTTAGGGTTCTGCAACTAGCCAGTATTGTTTTAAGTATTGCTTAAGCTTTGGGGCTGAAGGACCATCACGCAGCATATTTGCTTTGGTTTTTTATTCTCGCAATCTGTGTTCTCTACTAAAGCTGTGTTTGAAGGACAGTTGTTAGAATAACATTTTCCTTGTTTAGCTGTGCAACTTTGCAATCCTTCAGAAAATATCCTAATCCTACCAGTGAATATTGAAGCTAGAATGACAAGAACTATCAAAGCCAAAGCAGCGACTATAATAGTGTTGATGGACAGGCTTTGGGCCTTCTTTCTTTTCATAAACAAATTTCTCAAGAAATGGCTTTATAAATATTTGTATTAGTTATAGCAACAGCATGATTTCTTAACCCCCTGCTCTAGCATCTGCGAGCCAGGAAGTCTTATTGCAGGAGGAGCACAGGTTGTAAAAGACGGGTTGGACTCAGTTGATGTTGCATCAGCCTGGGCAGGCTGGCCGGAATTATATCCGGCTCCCTTGCACTGCTGCGTGCAGTCAGTTGCCTGGTTTACCCCAATGTTAAACAAGCTTAATCTTCCTGTTGTAATCATAAAGATGATGACAAGAACTGCAAGCGCGATAGCTGCAGTTATAATAGTGTTTATAGAAATGCTCTGCGCTTTTTTCATTGATGCACCTTTTTATGATTTTATTGAGTAAGTTATATTTAAATATTTGGGTTTTTTGTTTTGACCATATGTCTTCTTTAGACTTTAAAACTACGCCGTTTGCTAACTGATATGCTGAAAACCAAAAATCTATCAAATCGTATAAGAAAATAAATCATGTGCAAATGTCAAGTTTAACCATTATAGGCTCTGTGTTTGTTGGAATCTGGTAAGGCTTTGATGTCTTGGACTTGCACGCCTTTCCTATCCTAACAAGGGGATTTGAACTGTCGATATAAGCTTCAAACAAGTAGTTTTGGCGCCATTTTTCCAATGTCATATTAAAAAGCTCTTTGGCAGTTGCATCGACATAAACGCATGAGTCCATTCCATTGTCGCAGATTATTGTGTTGCCCTGCGCACAGTCCTGCAAAAGTTCCGTCATGGTAAGGTACGAGCAGTCCCTTGAAGCCGTGTCAAGAAAAGTGTAAACAAGATTATTGGACAACTGAGCCGAAACAAACCCTGGCCTTGCCCCGAGTGTTTTTTCCCTGAACATGACGCTTATTACGAACGTCATAACCACTAAAATCAGCGCAACTACTATAGCAAGCCCCAGTATCTCCATCTGGGATTTTCTTAAAAATTTTCCTGGTTTTTTCATCTTAACTGAGTCTTAACCGTCAATATTCCGAAGGAGTATCTTCTTGTGACAGGATCGCAAAGCGCAACAGGTATGTTTGTCTCAAAGCTGCTTTTGAAAGTTTCATGGCTTCTTGAGTAAAGTCCCCAGCTTGTTGTATCGGGATAAATCTGTGTCACATTTATCTCGCTGAACTCAAACAAGTCGTAATAGTATTTTTCATTTTCGGCCATTAGGTTTCCTGCCTGTTCGAGCTTCAGGATGTCTATGCAATTGCTTCTCTCGCTTACGCACGTGTTTCCGCACTCCAATTCGGGAAGAAACATCAGCCTTTGGGCAATTTCAACAGATTTATCGCTTTGCGACTTTTCCTTTTTTTCCTGCAAATCATTTTTCATGTATTGTGTGTAGAAAACCATCCCCATTATTATAAGAATAAAGAACACAAAAAGCACTGCAATCGTCTCCCCCATCTGAATCTGGGCCTTAGTAGATGAGCGTGCAAGAGATTTGTTCTGCGTTGTTGTTTTCATTTTCGAGGTTTTTGGATGATTGTATTATGTTTGCGATGTTATCCTTTTCAAGCCCTATTGATTCTGAAATCACTCTTAATTCATTTTCAGCATTCTTGTAAATAACTGCGCATTGCTTGTCGCCGCTTCTGGGAATGCTTTTTGTCCTTTCTTCATAAACCCTGCTTACAAGATACACTCTCGACATGACATTTTCCATGTTGCACTTGTAAAAGTCAATATTTTCTGAGTAAACAGCTCCTATCAAAGTAGGCATTCCAAAGTAGGGAAGCGATCCTTTATTAGACCACAAATTCTTGTTTTTCTGGTAGAAATCTATATCGCCAGTTTCTATATCACCATTTATTATAATGGCCCCTAAATCAGAGTCTGCCATTTTCTCGAATGGCTTCGGGACTTCAACTGAATCAAGGCTTGCAGGATTCGTGATTATTATCTTGACCTTGTAGTTGTTTAGATTGTTAAGCCTGCTTAAATCGTCAAGAGAAGCCACGTTTTCCTTTTTTATTTCGGAAGGAAGCGTGCTTTCTATTTCATCTGCAATCTCGTTATTTCCTACAATTATGTATCTTGCCATTGGACTTGTCGCGTAAAGAAGGTTTGCAACCCTGTAGGGGATATTGAGCGACAAAGTTTGTGTTATCAGCGTGTTTCCTGAAATAAGGCTTGGGCTAAATAAAACCAGGCTCTCGTAGCTTTTTGGAGCCGTTCCAACTGATATCCTGTTACACTCAACTGAAATTTTT
>CAZGTJ010000113.1:0-4658 GCA_964528545.1 uncultured Methanosarcinales archaeon | reverse complement strand
CTCGCAAACAAATGTGCAGGTTCAGGGGGTTGATGAGGCGGATTTTGTCAAGAATGACGGCAAATACATCTATGTCCTTTCGCAAGACAAGCTTGTAATTGTTGATGCGTATCCTGCAGACAAGGCAAATGTTATTTCAGCAACAGAAATTGACGGGTATCCAAGAGACATGTTTGTAAACAAGGACAGGGTCGTGGTATTTCTGAATGATGAGGGGGAAGTTTACACAATCTCGGAATATGATTATGTCCCAAGGCCAAGATACACTCAGGTGACAAGGGTGGTTGTCTACGACACAACCGACAAGAAAAACCCAAAGAAGATAAAAGACTACGAGCTTAACGGAAACTATTACCAGTCAAGAATGATCGGAGACTATGTTTATTTTGTTGTGCAGGAAGGTGTCTATTATTATGACAGGTTCGTTAGCATGCCTGCTGTAAAGGACACAGACTCGTCAAGGACAATTGTAAAGCCCGATGTATACTATTTTGACAATCCAGAATCAAATTATATCTTTAACACAGTTGCGTCGTTCAACATTTTTGGGGATAGCGGCGATATTAATGCAAAGACATTCATGATGGGCTACACAAGCACGATGTATGTGTCCGAAAACAACTTATATGTCGCTTACCAAAAAAACCTCCCGTACACTTATTACGAGGCATACAATGAAGAGCGCTTCTACAAGATTGTGCTTCCGTTGCTGCCTTCTGATATCCAATCAAAAATAAGCGAGATAAAGGAGCAGGACAAGGGCTCAGGCTCTTACGAGAGATGGAGTAAAATCTCTGCCGTTCTTGAGGAAATGTACAACAGGATGGGAGAGAAGCAAAAGGAGGGCCTGATAGAAAAAATAGAGGAAGCAGTTGCAGTATACGAGGCAGAGCAGGAAGCTGAGAGGAGAAAGACAGTAATTCATAAAATAAAAATAGGCAGCGGCGATATACGATACCAATCAAGAGGAGAAGTTCCCGGCTATCTGCTAAACCAATTTTCAATGGATGAAAATGACGGGAATTTAAGAGTTGCAACAACAGTTGAAATCTATAATCTCGTTCCGAGGCCATTGCCAATGCCCGCCGCAGGCAGCGAAGAAACTGCAGCAGACGCAAAAGTAATTGCGCCGATGCCCCCGGTCCAAAGAGACTGGGTGATGTACAATAATGTTTATGTGCTTGATTCAAGCCTGAAGATAATTGGAAAGCTTGAGAACATTGGAACTGACGAGAAAATATACTCCGCAAGATTCATTGGAGACAGGCTGTATATGGTAACTTTCAGGAGAATAGACCCTTTTTTTGTTATAGATCTGTCAAGCCCGCAAAGGCCAGAAGTGCTTGGAGAATTAAAAATCCCCGGATTCAGCGATTACCTGCACCCATATGACGAAGATACAATAATCGGAGTCGGAAAGGAGACGGCAGGAAATGAATGGGGAGGGGTCTCTGTCAAGGGAGTCAAAGTCGCATTGTTTGACGTAGCAGACGTTAAAAACCCAAAACAGCTTGACATGTACAAAATAGGGGAAGCAGGCACGGATTCGGAGGCATTAAGGGATCACAAGGCGTTCTTGTTCGACAAGGAAAAGAACCTGCTTGTAATTCCTGTAACTGAAGTAAAAGGGAAATCATATTACGATTCAAGATACGGCTACTACCGGCAAAAATACTGGCAGGGCGCTTATGTGTTTGGAATTGACGGCAAAAAGCTTGAGGTTAAGGGGGCGGTTTCCCATAACGAAGGCGATGAAGAGCGAGATTATTACTGGTACGGAAGCCCAAATGCGGTAAGAAGATCACTCTTTATGGACGATGTCCTATACACGGTCTCGATGGGAAAAATCAAGATGAGCAATATTGATGACGCCAAGGAAGTCAATTCCATTGATTTGCCGTTCGAGAAGAAGAAATACTACGAATACCTGTGGTATTGATTTTTATTTTTTGTTTTATATTTTTAGACTAATTCAAGAAGCGCTGGCAGGGACATCTTCGCCTTTTCCCTTTCTCTTTTTGTTGCATCAAAGCTGAAATATTCTATGACCTCCCTGAGGGGAGAAGCCCCCGAATCAGGCTTCGTGTTTGCAAGGTCGTTGTTGCTTAAGTGGACTCTTATTTTGTAAGCGGTCAGGAACCTGCCCATTGCAGCGGAATCCTTCGAGTGCATGCATCCTATATATTTTGAGTCTCTTTCACAATCAATAAATTTTGCCCCGTGGTACTTTTTTCTCAGCGCATCGGCAGCCTGTACAACCATTTCTCTTGCCTCGCTTGTGTTGACGTTTCTTATTCCAAAAAATATAGTTGTCCCGTACGCGCTTTTGAATTGAATGCAGGTGTAGTTTGTTTCAGGAAGCGATGCAAGATAGTTTGCAAATTCCATCCCTTTCTCCAGTTTTGTCAACAGCCCTGAACTTAAGCTTTTCTTTTGCGCACTTTCGTTTGGATCCGCCAAAGTGCCGATTGTGCCTGAAATTACAGCGGGTCTTGTCTTGTTTCCCAGCGCTTCCAGAAATGGCTTCCCGTTAAGCGTGTACGATCCCCACTTTTCTTTTGGTATTGGTCCGGGCTTGCCGTACTTTGCATTAAAAACCATCACATAGAAATCAAAAAAATCTTTTGCACGAATGGATTTTATTTTTCTCCCGGGATCCGGCAAATTTTTTCCTACATTGTATGCTATCCCATTTAATTGCTCCAGAAGCTCAACGCTAAATCCGTATTTTTCTTCTATATCTTCGAACTTGTGAGACCCGTACTTGCCGGGCCTTTCCAGTACCCTCTTAAATTCGTACGAAGGAACGTAATACTTTCCTTCCGCCTCTACGAATGATATATTTCTCCTAAGTATGTGGCTTGTAATACCTGAACTGCTGAAGAAATTAAAAAGATTTGACCCTTCCTGCAGCCCAATGACCTCGCTTGGCTTAATCTTTTGCGTCCCTGCCACAATATCTCCCGAATACAAATTCGGAACCCTGAATTCTGCCTTTGTGCGCTCAAACAGATGGGGAAGCTTAGACATTCTGTTTTCCAAAATTGCAACCCTGTCGTCGATAGTAGCCATGCGAATTGGGAGACGGCTCCATTTTAAAAATTTAACTTTCAAGAATCAGCTTAATTTAACATTCTGCTCCCTGTTTTTCGCAATCTCAAAAATTCTCCTGATAAAATCGTCAACTTTGACCCCGAATTTGACCTGGCCGTCAAGAGTCCTTACCGCAAGCGTTCCTTGTGACTCCTCTTTCTCTCCAACAGTTATCATCAGCGGGATTTTTTGCAGTTGCGCCTCCCGGACTTTGTAGTTGATTGATTCTGTCCTGGAGTCAACTTCCACTCTTAAATCATGCCTTTCCATTTCTTGCTTTATTTTTTCTGCATAATCGCTGAACCTGTCGGAAACTGTCATGATTCTTGCCTGCACAGGGCTTAGCCACAATGGCAGCCTGCCTGCATAATGCTCAACCAAAATCCCCAGGAACCTCTCGAGGCTTCCAAGCAAGGCCCGGTGAATCATCACAACCTTGTGCTTTTGGTTGTCAGCCCCGACATAAGTTGCCCCGAATCTTTCAGGAAGCTGGGAATCGAGCTGTATTGTTGCAAGCTGCCAGCTTCTTCCCAATGCGTCTTTTATGTGCAAATCAATTTTAGGCCCATAGAAAGCGCCTTCTCCCTCCATTATCTTGTATTTTACGCTCCTTTTCTCGAGAGCATTCTTCAATGACGATTCTGCCTTCTCCCAGTCCTGCAGTGTCCCCATAAATTTTTCCGGCCTTGTGCTTAATTCAACAGAGTACTCAAAACTGAAAACTTCCCTGTAAATGTGATTGATGAAATCAAGAATCCTTGCTATTTCATCCTCGACCATTTCAGGCGCAAGGAAAATATGGGAGTCATCCTGCGACATTTTTCTGACTCTGGTCAGTCCGGCAAGAGTTCCTGACAATTCATTCCTGTGCAGGTTTGCAAAATCCGCAATTCGATAGGGCAAATCCCTGTAGCTGCGCGATTTTGCCTTGTACATCAGCACGTGGCTTGGGCAGTTCATCGGCTTTAACCCAAATTCTTTTCCCTCTATTTCAACCGTGAACATCTTGTCCTTGTAATGCTCCCAGTGCCCAGAAGTTATCCAGAGCGATTTTTCATACAAAAGGGGGGTTATTACCTCATCGTACCCCCTTTTCCTGTATTCCTCCCTTATAAAATTGATGAGCTGGTTATAGATGATCGCGCCTTTTGGATAAAAAAAAGGGGCCCCCGGGCTCTCGTCAAAAAAGTTAAACCACTCAAGCTCTTTTCCAATCTTCCTATGGTCTCTTTTTTCAGCCTCCTCGATTAGCTTGAAATGCTCTTCAAGCATTTTTTTTTCTGGAAACGAAATGCCATATACTCTTTGAAGCTGCTTGTTTTTGGAATCCCCTCTCCAGTAGGCAGCTGCAATTTTTGTCAACTTAATGGCTTTGATTTTTCCCGTATTTGGAAGATGAGGTCCCCTGCACAGGTCAATGAAATCCCCCTGCCTGTACGCGCTGGTCGGCTCTTTTGCCCCCCCGATGATTTCAATCTTGTACGGATTATCGTGAAAAATTTTTTTTGCATCGCTTTCATTCAACTCAAGCCTCTCGACTTTGTAGTCTTTTTTCACAATTTCAT
>CAZGTJ010000112.1:0-4704 GCA_964528545.1 uncultured Methanosarcinales archaeon | reverse complement strand
CTTGCCCCTTTTTTTGCATTTGGTGGAATTTGAAAAAGGAGTATATAAATATTGCTAATAACTCAGAAAGAAAATTTTCAAGATAGGGGTAATTGATATTTTCAACTATAGCCTGTCTTGGCCGCCCCGGCACTAAGCCAGCCCAGCTACGTGTTTGCATTAAGACAGATGAGCATACTTTTTTCTGTTATTCTTGGCGTTTACGTCTTCAAGGAAAGCTACAGGAGAACAAGAATTGCTGCATCGGCTATTTTGCTAATCGGGGTGGTTTTGAAATGCACGGGATAAAGATAATATTTATAAAACATTGCAGTCACGCATCAGTATGAGATGCGAAATCTGCGACAAGAAGATTGAAGCGACTTTTCTTGGCAAAATTATGGGAACTTATGTCAGGGATTCAAAAGGAAAAATGCACACTGTGTGCTTTGAGTGCCAAAAGAAGTCAAGAACAAAAGATAGCATTCTAAATGCAGTAAAGTAGCTATAGTTTCTGCTTTGAAGCGGATTTTAGTATTATATATATCACAATCATTATAACAAAAAATACAACTCCTGTTCCCCAGAAAACTCTTGCAAGCTGCGCGTCCTGGTCGAGGTTTACTATGTTTGGAGTGGGATTTTCTCTTGCCTTGATTTTTGCGCTTATATAGTCCTTAACTTCCATGCCAAGGTATATTATGCCGATAAAAAGCATCACTGCAATTACATAATTTAGAATCAAGTTAAATCTTGGATGCGGGTCTTCCTGCATCTTAAGCTCGTCCATGGTAGAATCATTTAGCATATAGTATTTAAATTTTGCCTAAAAGCAAGCTTTAAAACCAGATAAGAAAAACTACCATTACGCCTCTGTGGCTCAACCTGGTAGAGCGGCGCTCTCGTACAACCTTTTTCGGCAAGCGAAAAAGCTTGACCAAAAATAGAGGGTCTGCTTGGCAGCCCCTCATTTAAGAAAAGCGCAGGTTGTGGGTTCAAATCCCATCAGAGGCTTTTCAATTCTAGAATAAGAAAATAATACTATTTCTGAGTGGTTAATTTAAAAAGGTTTAAAAACGGTTTTTAAATACCATTGAATATGGTTAAGCGCATTGCAAAAAAGCCAAAAACGCTTGAGGATATGCTAAAAAGCCAAAGGCAGTTTCAGAAAAAATCAAAATGGCAGTGGTTCAAAGATGGAGTAAGGCGCACCTATAACGCAGGAACAAATGCAGCCCATGGCACAATATACGGAATAGACTATATCGCGCATAACCCAAAAAAAGCTGCAAGGAACTCTTGGGAATTTACAAAAAAGGTTTCAAGAATGGCAAAGTATTCCATTGATTACCCACTAGAAGCTGTTACAGGGTTGACTGCGGTTGTTGTTGGTGCAGAGCTTCTGTGGGGAGGTTCGCTGCTTGCAAGAGATTATGTAAGCCACGCAGTACCATATTTGGAAATTGTGGGAGGAACTTCACTGGGGGCCTATGCAGCATGGAAGCAGGCCAATGAAAAATACTTTACAAATAAAATTAAGGAATGGCACGACAAGAGCATTTCAAGAATCAAGAATGCTCCGCCTGTTACTCAAGATTCTGTTATAAAGACTTTGATCCTAGCTTACTCAGTCGGGATTGGAATTAATACCTCAATTAATTTTACTGAAGATATAAGAATTCTTTGGGACATGACAAGACATCCTGCCATTTACAGGTATTTGGAACCTTCAGTTGCAGTAGACGCACCGGAAGAAATCAAGAAAGAAAATGGGTTGCCAGTTTCGCTGAAAGGGTATGTTTGGATTGCAACCAAGGATAAGAATCGCAGGGACGCTTTATCCAAAGCCATAGAGAATTATGAGAATTTACCCACATTTCCTTCCGGAAAAACAGTTCAAGAAATTGTGCATGAAGAGTACCATAAAAGAATGATTCCTTTTTATCTATCAAACCAATATGTAAAGGGAAAACTAACTGAAAGCGATTTTTTTGCCATTGGACTAAAAGAATCAGGTCAGAAATTCAATCAGTTTGCCACATCTAAGTTTGGTGCTGCGGGGATATGGCAATTAATGCCAGATAATGCGCATTTATATCTTTCGCCATGCGCCGCAAATGGTGCAGTTTTTGTTAATAACGATTACTATTCTGCAATGAGGGCCGTGAAAGCAAGAGATGGATCGAAGTTTTATTTTCACATAAAGAGGTATGGGGACGCCCTTAAATCAAAACTTGCAGTTAGCACGCCTGAACAATTAGTAAGAATGCACGCAGCCTATGACCCCAGGACTAGCGCTTGCATGGCGATTGTGCACATACAAGGATTGCATAGAAGATATCCCAACGACTCTAAGAAGTTTATATTTGCAAAATATTTTGAAGGTGAGAAGAATGTTGACGACTTAAGAAAAGCAGCCGTAGAGTTTGACGTTGACCCTGATTCTTTTGACCAGGTGTCATTTTTTATGGGACAAAGGCACGTCAAAGACTATGCAAACATCGTAGAAGCATTTTCTTTCATCCACGAAATGACTCCATCCAAAATGCCCGTTCATGAGCCAAAATTCTATCTAAAGAAAAATCCAAGCATCAGGGCACCCGGAGCACCAACGAGGTTTAATTATCAGGACAAATGAGTGTGTAATTATATACTCCACAATACACGTCTTAGTTAACTTTAAAAATAAACAATCTAAACTATTGATGGTGCAAATGGGAATAGCGTCATTATTCAAGCAGACTTCTCAAAGACTGCCGGACAAGGTGGCAATCGAATTTGAGGACAAAAGGATAACATTCAAGGAATTGGACCTGGAGGCAAACAAGGCGGCCAATGCGTACCAGTCGATTGGCATAATGAAGGGCGACAGGGTTGCCCACTATCTTCCAAATTCTTTGGAACTTGTTTATTCCTTGATGGGAAATTTTAGGAACGCTAGCATAATTGTCCCCATGAACATCAATTTCAAGGAGCAGGAAATACAGCACATTCTGCACGATTCAGGCTCAAAGGCGATAATTACAGACAGGGAAAGATTGCCAATTGTAAAGAATGTTCTTGATAAGCTTCCTGAATTAAAGCGCATAATCCTTGTGGATGGAAATGAGGAAGGAACAATTAATTTTATTGAGTTAATGAAAAAATCCTCTGACAAGGAGCCTCAAGTCGTGATTAAAGACGAAGACCATTCAATTATATTTTACACGAGCGGGACAACCGGAAAGCCAAAAGGAGCTGCACTAAACCAGACAAATGTAACTTCTGGAGTAAAAGCCCTTGCTCAGGCATGGAAATGGATCGAGAACGACATTTTGCTTTTGACCCTGCCGCTTTATCACATCCATGGGATAGGTGTCGCCCTTTGCGGCTCACTATACGCAGGAAATTTCATTATCCTGAGAAAAAAGTTTGTTGCAGAAGATGTCCTTGAAACAATCGAAAAAAGAAAAATCACATTATTCATGGGCGTTCCAACTATGTATTTCAAGCTACTTGAAGTCGAAGGGCTTGAAAAGTACGATTTATCATCCATGAGGTTGTTTATTTCAGGCTCTGCCCCATTGTCGAAAGATTTGTTTTACAAAATTAAAAAAAATATTGGATACGAAGTGCTTGAAAGGGCAGGAATGTCAGAAACAATGATGAATTTCTCTAACCCTTACGAAGATGAAAGAATGCCGGGCTCTGTTGGGCCCTGTCTGCCTGGGGTTAAAGTAAGGATCGTGAATCCCGGGACATTCGATGACGTGCCGGCAAATACAGAAGGGGAGATTGTCTTGAAAGGCCCAAATGTCTTTTCGGGCTACTGGAACAAGCCAGATTACAACCGGCAAGTTTTCAAGGACGGATGGTTTCTGACTGGAGACATTGGCAAAATCGACGAGAACAACTACGTCCACATCATTGGAAGGTCAAAAGATGTCATCAAGTCAGGCGGAATAAATATTTATCCCCGCGAGATTGAAGATGTTATTGAATCAATGCCGCAGGTAAAGGAAGCTGCTGTTGTTGGTGTGCCGGACAAGGAATTTGGAGAATCTGTTAAGGCTTATGTTGTATTGAATTCTGGCTCTAAACTAACAGAAGATGATGTGATTAGTTTTTGCAAGGAAAAACTTGCTTCATTCAAAAAACCAAAATTCGTTTCATTCTTAGACTCACTTCCTAAAAACACAATGGGAAAGATTCTAAAAGAAGACTTAAGGAAGATGCATAAAAAATAGAAAATCGTTATATAAAATCACTTTTAATAATTATGAAAAATCAAAAAAATTGGATTAACGAAGACATTCAATTTTTATTGGACAGCTATACAAAGTTTGAATCTTATATTTTAGCCGAAAAATTAGGACGAAGTAATGAATCAGTTTACAATAAATTGTGGAGACTTAGAAAGAGTGATGTTCTAAAATCCAAAAAAATCATAAATTTAAAAAAAGTCTAAAATATACAAATTATTTAGGTATTGTAGGTGAATATTTTTCTAAAGTATATTTTGAAAGAAAAGGTTTTGAAATATGCAAGATGCCCAAAAAATTAATTGATAGAAGTAAAAAATTAAGATTACAAAGAAGGCACTGGAAAAATGATCCGCATGGATATGATTTTGATTTTGCCATGAAAAAAGGCGGAAAAGTATACCTCATTGAAGTCAAATCTAATACATCAAAAATACAATTTTTGCAAAATGGATTAATTGAAGAATTTAAAAATCAATATATA
>CAZGTJ010000111.1:0-4740 GCA_964528545.1 uncultured Methanosarcinales archaeon | reverse complement strand
ATTATTTCCTTTGTTATTAATTCAGCCATTTTCTTTTTCTATGCTTAACAGATTATCTCCTAATTTAATCTACTTGGAAAGTGAACTTGCCTGCCTATCTGCACCTCTTGATTTCGATTCTCGAAGTAAGAACTAATTGCTTTCACCGTGAGCTGTCTTCGTTCTTAATTGTGTAGATTTTTGTTCACTCTTTAGCACAATGATTCAGAATTTTACGCCTCTAGCCTTGGTTCAATTTCTTTTGTAAAAACCTTTTTCATGCCATCTTTTGTGATGGTCACGACGTCAATTCCGTTGCCGGATGCAATATCCCTTTGGATGGCTGCCTGCACAGCCTTGATCGCAAGCTTTACGCCATCATCAACACTCATTCCCTTTTTGTACAAGGTTTCCAGCACTCCAAAAGCCATGACCGAGCCGGAGCCTGACGATATGTAATCGTCCACTTCAACAATCGAACCATCCGGGCTTAAATCATAAAGGTGAAATCCGCTTGAGTCTTTTCCTCCGATAACAAAATGCGAGATTCCCGGGATTATGCTGTATCTTCTTATGTTATTGTAAACAAAGTTTGCAAGCAGATTGGCAGCTTCCTTAACTGTTGTTTCTCTTCCTGTTCTTATATCTTTCAGCTTTAGCTCTGCCTTAAGGTACTTTGTCAATAACTGGACATCAGAAACGGTGCCGGCAACTGTTGTTGCAATATTTTCGGTGATAGGCACAATTTTATCAAACTTCTTCCAAGCTATCAAGTAGCCGGATGTTGCCCTCTTGTCTGCAGCCAAGACTATTCCGTCCTTGCAAACTATCCCCATAGTCGTTGTACCAGTTTCCATGCCTTTGTTATCCATTTTAAAACCTTGAGAACTTCCTAATGACATGTTAAACTATCTACTATTTAAAGTTTTTGGTTGAAATACTATCTTCCATGAATTAATTCCAAAATTATAAGGAGTAATGCCTGCTTCACTCATAAACCTAATGAATAATATTCAATTTATTTCAGGCTTTCTTCAAAAAGAACATTAACCGCGTTAACAAAAAACGGGCTTTGAATCCAGATTGCAACTTCATATTCAGCAGCAACATTCTCGTTTGAAATCATGAAAACCATTTCGCTCCCATCAATGCTGGCAAATCTTGTTGTTGGAGTGTATTGGATGTAGTCCACATTCAGGAGCTTTTTTGCAACATTCTTGTTATATGGCGCGAAAAGCTTTGCCTTTATTCCCATCTTTCCTAAACTCGGCATTGGCGGCTTAATTCGTTTGACATGTCTTTCCAGGTTTTCCTGGTTTGTTACGACGACTATGCTTGATTTTGCCCTAGCGGCCATTTCCTTGATAAGCTTGTTGATGTTTGCACTTCCCACAATCGATTTTGACATTGAAGTTATATCGATGTGCTGAACCCCTGTCTTGTGCAAAATCTCAAGCTCTCTAAACTCGTCGGTTTCCCTCACGTTCTCAATCTGACTTGCAAGCTCATCAGCTTCCTGCTTTATATTGCTTTTAACCCTCTCAAGAATAATTTCCGGCTTTACGGCAAGGTATTTTATCGGTTTGCCGATTTTCATTATTATAAATCCCTTTTTTTCAAGCGATTCCAGAACATCGTAGCATCTGCTTCTCGGAACTCCTGAAATATCAGCAAGCTCTCCTGCTGATGCAATTCCTCTGCTAAGCAGCGCTGTCCAGATACGAACTTCATAAATATTCAATCTGAAAATTCTTCTTAAATCCGCTAAAAAATCTTTTTGCTGGAGCATTTTTTTGTTTTTGGTATTAATGTTTTATATTTAAATGTTTTCTTTGAATACTACTCAAAGGTGATAATTATCTTCTTCTTAGCAAAACAACAATCAACGCAAATCCCACAACAAGAGCGGCTATCAAGACAGCCGCAATTCCAAGGAGAGCAATATTTCCACCCAGGAATGGCTCCCTCGTAACCACCATATCCGGGCTTATGATATCGGTCGAAGGAGGTATTTGCTGGCCTGTTGTGTCTTGCACACCAGTTGTTGCCTCTGTTTGTGCAGTTGCGGTACCGGCCTGTGTTGGGCTGATTGTCGCGCATTCGTTGACATTTAAAGTGACTGTGCCTTCTGCCTTTTTCCTGTCGTCGTCATAAAGTGCCCTTATTGTAATGGGGTAGCTTCCTGCTTCCATACTTGCCGGAACGTTAAAGCTGTATGTTTTTGAAAATTCATTGCTGTCATCATCCCAATCAGAGCTCATTTCGTCAATTTCATCCCTGTAATCGACCCCTAAATCGGCGCTGAAAACATTGACGGAAACATCTTCCTCGTCCTCACTTCCCATGTTCAGTACTGTTGCAGAAAGCTGAACGTTTTTTCTGCCGCATGTAATATCTGCCGGATTTAGCGAATTTTTTATTATCTTGAGCAAGTGGTTTTCTTTTTGAACTTCAAGAGTTAGCGACATTTGCGCCGAATGCTCAGTTCCGTTTTGGTCCTCCCCTTCTGCAGTTATAGTTACATCATAGTCGTCCTCGTCAACCTTAATAGGGACCACGAATTTTAGCGTAACTCTTTTTTCCCTGCTGGGACTCAGGTCAAATGAATTTGATTCCTCGCTCACGTCGTCCCCTTCATCCAGGCTTGCAATTTCAGCTTCGATTGAAATATCTTCTATGTCAAGATCTTCCAAACTCGTAAAATTATTCTGCACTTCGACCCTTATCTCGATATTGTCGCCAGGCTGCGCTTCCTCGCTTATCCTGTCGCCGTCGTCAAGATTTTTTGAAGTCTTGCTTCCAACCTTCACGTCAACATCTGTAAAAACAAGCTTTGATTGGGCATAGGCGGTGCTAAGCAAAAGAATGAAAACAATCATGCCCAGTAATAGCGACTTGTACTTGATTTTAACCACCCTGTATATGAAAAAGGCCACGAGTATTTAAATTTTTTGTTATTTTCCAATGGTAACATTATGCCACTTTCAAAAATAGTTCCCGAGAATCAGCCATAATCCTAAAGCCACCACCACCGGAACAAGAATGCGCTTAAGCCACAGCGGCCTGAATTTCATCAAAAGACTTGCGCCAAACCACCCTCCAATCATATTTACAATAAAAAGCGGGACTCCAAGCCTGTAGTCAACAAGCCCATGGTAAACAAAAACCAGTGTTGCAACAATTGAAATAGGAAGCGTAACTGCCTTTTGGTTTGCAACGGCCTCATGAAAGCATAACCCAAAAATGAGTATCATGAGAAATATGATTATTGTTGCCCCGCCGCCTCCTACAATTCCAATATAGCTGCCAACAAAAAGCCCTCCCAGCGCGCTCAGGAACTGGTGCCTCCTAGATATTTTTCCAGCCTTCCTTGCGTGTATGTAATCCTCCATCAGGACAAGCCCCGATACAATTATCATGAACATTCCTATAACTGTTTTTAGCGTTTTTTCGCTTATATTTTCCAGAAAATAGGCTCCAAACAGCGAGCCTATTACTCCTGCTGATGCAAATGCAAGAAAGTATCTCGGCTGCATCTTTTCATTCTCGGAAAATTTTGTAATGTTTCCCAACCCGACGCCAACCATGGAAAAGCGCCCGGTTGCGATTGCGGTATGGACGGGAATTCCGAAGAAAATCATGATAGGCAGCATTATCACCATCGCCATTCCAGCCATCGTCCCTATTATGGCGGAAACAAAGCTTGCCAAAATCAATATAATAAAGTGCAGAATTTCCATTCAGAAGGCAACTATGGGAAAATTTATAAATCTTCTTCATTGCATTTTCTTATGGTTGGCAACATCCCAAATTTTACAAGGCTGGACATTCTTAGGTGCTTTCTTCGCTTTGAAAAAAATACAGGGAGGCAGGAGCTTGCAAAGGAGCTTGAGCTTGGAGAAGGGACAATAAGGACGATACTTGAAATCCTAAAGGAGAAAGGCCTCCTTGATTCCACAAAAAAAGGCCACTTTCTAAACAAGAAGGGGGAAGAACAGTTAGAAAAGATGCATTTGCAAATATCCTCAACAAAAATAGTTGAGTCAAATGTATTGTACGCCAATTACAAAAAAGTAGCCGTCCTTGTTAAAGACCCAATTGCGATGAAAGAAATCTGCAGGATACGCGATATTGCAGTAAAAAGCGGGGCGGACGGTGCAATCATTCTCATTTATAACGGGAGGCTCCAGACTCCGCAAGTTGATTATGAAGTAAATTATTCAGAGCTCGAGAACTTGTTTGATTTTAGGAACAATGACGTGCTTGTTGTCTCATTTGCATCCAAAACCAGAAATGCAGAGTCAGGGGCACTTGCAATTGCGGTGGAGCTGAATGACACGCTGAAAAAGTTTATAAATGAATTTTGATGGAGGCATTTGCCTGATTATTGACCAGAAAAATATGATTTTAGGCAAAAAGAAGTGATGAAATGTTAGTCGTAAGCTGTTCTCACGGAAAGCATTTGGGAAAATCCATTGCCTCCAAATTGAAATCCTGCTACTCCGAGCTTTTTGTAGGGAAGTTTCCGGACAATGAGCTGCAAATCAAATTTGAAACCGCTGTCAGGGGAAAAAAAGTAATCCTGGTCCAGTCATTTTATGACGGCGTAAGCGACTGCATAATCGAAGCCATTCTTGCTGCAAAAACTGCAAAAGAGCTCGGAGCAAAAAAAGTTATCCTCGCTGCGCCTTACTTTCCGTATCTTAGGCAGGACAAGAGGTTTCATAAAGGCGAGGCGGTGAGCCAGAGAATAATTGCAGG
>CAZGTJ010000110.1:0-4753 GCA_964528545.1 uncultured Methanosarcinales archaeon | reverse complement strand
AGATTAAGAGAAATCGAAAGAGTGCCCCTTACTATAAAAGTTGATAAGCCAAAAGAATATCAAAAAGTATTCGAAGAATTTAGAAGGAATAATCCGTTAGTTGAAAGAGTTATTGAAGGTGAAACGACTTTTTCTGCAGAAGCTGAAAGAGCAATCCAAATATTTGGCGGAAATCCTTATATCCCTCATTATGCAAGTGGCAAACATGTTGCGGCATTTCAAGACTTAGGGGACGTTATTGGATATCCCCTTCTAGAGCCATACCTTAATAACTCAATAAACTTGTTCGCAAATCCCGCAGCAGGGACTATCGGAATGGGAGGGCTTTTTTATGTTTGTGACCACGTGGTAAGGAAACGAATCAAAAAAGAGATGAGTAGGAGAGAATTATTTAGTACAATAGGAATGCCTTCATTGGGAGCGGCAATGGGGGCTTCCATAGGTGTGATTGGTTCTCTATTAAGAAAATACTTGGTAGATTCAGTCAGAAAAGATGCCTCTTATGCAGATTACATTGCTCGACAATTATATAGAAGGTAATTTCAAATAACATTAATTTTTACCTCCATTTTATCGAGCATCCGATTGCTGGTGTCAGCTCTATCGGAACCTTGCTATTGTGGATTAATGCCTCAATCGCATTTCTCAAGTCTGTAGTCTGGACAATGCTTGGGTCTTTTGGAGAGTTGTCAATTCTTCCATGGTACTTTAGCTTTCTGTGGGAGTCAAATACAAAGCACTCCGGAGTGCACTGCGCCCCGTACGCATTTGCGGCCGACTGGTCCTCATCCCTGAGGTAAACAAAATTCAGCTTCCTCTCCTTGCCCATCTGAACCATTTTTTCAAAGCTGTCATCAGGATAATTTATCTGGTCGTTTGAATTGATTCCGGCAACCTGCACGCTTTTTATTCCATACTCCGACTGTATCTGCCTGATTCTCTCCAAGGAGCCCTGCACGTAAGGGCAGTGGTTGCACATAAACACAATTACAAGAATTTTCTTGCTCTTGAAATCTTCGAGAGAGTATGATTTTCCGTCTATGCCGGGCAGCTTGAAATTTGGAGCGGAATCCCCGATTTTTAGTTTTAGGCTCTTTGTGTCAGTTTCCATGAAAATCACCAAATGATGTATACTGGTTGACTATAAAAATCTTATTCTGGCCAATACTGCCTCTCTTTGCGGGGTCTTGTTCTTTCTTCGTCCGACAATAACCGGGCTGTCTGTTTTTCAAGAAATTCCTTCAATGATGTTGCATAGCCCAAAATTGCTTTTTCAACCAGTCCGGCCAAATCCCAATGTGGCCGGTTTTTATTTTCGTCTTCCATGCCCTCGCTTAAAAAAATATGCCGATGGGGAGACTTTCATCAACCGTCTTAAAAAGTTGTTTTTGAACTCCCGACAGACGCCTTGCCCAAAAATCTTTATGAGAGCGTCACTCTGTTTCCCGTCTTAAACAGACTCCAGGCTGAGTTACATCGGCATAATCTCAAGAATGAAAGGGCGTTTTAAAAAGGTTACTTTTTGGATTTTTTTGTTATTAAACCAGAAAGCATGGAAAAGGTTTCTTGAACTTGGTCTAATCTTACCTCCAAATCATGTTTAAGTTGAGTATCTATCTTTATCATAATAATGGCAAATCAAATGAACTTTCTTATCTTCTCAGCATATTCATTAACCTCGTTGTTTTCGTATTTCTTGTGCTCCCACTTTATCATGATGCCATCTCCCTTGAATCTCGGAACGACGTGCAGATGCGCATGAAAAACAACCTGCCCTGCTTCCTTGCCGTTGTTCATCAGAACATTGTAGCCGTCTGCCTTGAGGGCGCCGTGAACTGCTTTGGCAACTTTTTGCGCTGCATTTATCACCGCGGCAGCGTCTTCGCTTTGCATTTTGTCTAAGGATTCCGAATGCTTCCTTGGAATTACAAGGCAGTGCCCCTTGCTTGCTGGGGAAATATCAAGGAAAGCAATTGTTTTGTCGTCTTCATACACCTTTGCTGACGGAATTTTTCCATCCGCTATCTTGCAGAAAATGCAGTTTTCCATAACGGGAAAGAATTTAATTAAATATAAAAATTTTATTATTGAAGAGGCGCCTTTTGCAATTCTTTTAAATACGCCCCTTTGGCGTACCTTAACATAGTTGACTCGCTCATTGCAATTTTAAATTCTTCCATCACGTCAATAATGACCTGCTGGTTAGTGTATGGTTTACCAGTTATTGGGTGGGTTTTTTTGTATCTTTCGGTTATAAAGTTAGTAACGTCATAGTTATTTACTAAATTCTTATCCCACCTGTCAAGTGTGACGAATTTCTTTGCATGCGCCATCTTAAGCGCTTCGTAAGCATCGGATTTGTTTTTTATTATTCCTTCAAATCCCCTATCCTTTAATATTTCCCAGACCCTCTCATCATGCGACATTCTGCCGCCATCATACATTATTGGTTTGCTCATGTAATTCTGGCCGATTTCATTTAGAAAATCGTCAAAAGTAGCAGGCTTATCTCTTGATTTAGAGTGACTTGCCTTCACAAATCTGGAATAAATCTTGGCGGCTCTGGAAATATTTGCAGGATTTGCAGGTTTTCTTTTACGTACTTTATCCCCAATAGTTTCAGTCCCGGGAAATACATCCCGTGTGTCTTCTTCTATTGGTGCAACTACCTCTTCGTTCAAGCGCCTTTCCAAATCTAAGTTACCCTGTGGCCTGACCAGTGGCAACTGAGCGACTATATCTTGAGGAGCATCATTTGGTTTTAATTTTGCAATTCTTTTGTCCATGTAAGAAAGCACCTCAAGCGCAAATGATTCTCTTTCATCAGGCTCTTCATCCCTAAAATTGTATTTTCCATTTTTTTGGGTTATGCCCTGATTTAACATGTAAGCTTCTCTTGCTTGAGGGAGCCATTCTCCGCTGTTATTGGGGTAATCAATCCTGTTCTTAAACCATGGCACTTTTACGAGCAAAGATTGGTTAAATTGATTTATCGCAAATTCGTACAGGGCGCGATTGACTAGCAGCTCGTTTCTTGCGATTCTTTCGTCATATTTGGCCTTCATTAACTGCTCATCAGGACTTTTTTTAGAATTATAAAGATGCCGTTTGGCTCCCATATGTGTGCGTGCATGCCCCATTAAACTATTGTTTAGCCTTTTTACACTCCTGTAAGAGTCCCATCCATTCCTCAAACTGGCAATAAGTCCCATAGCCAATCACAAATATCGCCCGCTTAAAAATCTTTCGGTTTTGTTACTATTGATTAGTAAAAATCTTTAGGATATCTGCAAAATTCCAATTTGCCTTTTTCAGCATCCAAAAATGCTATCGTGTGCGGAATATCCCAAACAATGCACATAATCTTATTTTTGAGACTGCCTCCTTTTTGCAGCTGTTTTCCTCGTAGAGTTTTTGTGCAGCAGTTCGTACAGCAATTTGTCGGCTTTAGCGCGAGAACATTGACTTTTATTACGCTCATTGCCTGCTTCTTTTTATCTTCTTATCTTAAGGATTAATGCTGCTACAAGATTGCGCTCCTAATAATTTTTTCAGGTTAGATTTTAATTGGCTGTTGTCCTTGAAAAGAATCCCCTTCATTCCAACAGATTTTGCAACTTCGACAAATTTTTTGACATCATCAATGAATATGCACTCCTCTGGCTTTACATTCAATTTTTTTAGCGTATGCGTGAATATCTCTTTAGAATCCTTAGCCATTCTTACTTCATAAGACAAAGTCAAATGGTCAAAATGCTCGTAAAGCCCCTGTTTTTTGTTAATTTTTGAATGGTATTCTATGATGTTCGAGATGACTGCAACTTTGTATTTTCGCTTCAAATTCAATACCAAATCTAACAACTCCTGATTCGTCCTTACTGATTTTTCAAAATCTTTTCTTAGGAGATTTTTCGGAATTTTCTTTGCATCAACTCCGTATTTTCTTGCAACATTTTTCCAGAATTGGGCTTCAGTTATTTCACATTTGCAGAGCGGGGCCATTTCGTGATTCAATTCCTGCCAGAATTCTTTCTTGTCTTTAGGGTTAAAGATCAAATTGAACCTATCGGCGATAAGACTGGTGTTTACTAAAACTCCCCCCAAATCGAATATTATTGCCTTTATCATAAAAAATGGACCGGCCGAGATTTGAACTCGGAGTCTTTCCCATTTGGGTCAATGATAGCCAAGGGAACACGATACCGGATTTCGCCACCGGCCCATGGACTTAAAAGAAAAAAACTTTATTTATAAGATTTTCCTAAAATTTATTTTGCAGCCAGCCTCACATCCCCTTCGTGAATGGTCTTTCTTCCGGAGTGCTTTGCAATATCGGCCGCTTTTGAAGAAATCCTGATTGCCTTGTCTGTAAGAATATCTGTAAAGGAGTCTACAGCATCCGCGGAAACTCTTTTTGCCCCGGCCTTCATAAGCATTCTTGCCACAGACGCCTTTGGTATGGTCGTTGTCTTTCTTCCCATAAATTAAATAAGGACCCCTTAGTCTTTGTGTGCTGCTTCTTTAGGGTACAAGATGTTTATATAGTTTTCGATTTTTACCATAAAAACTTGATGGTTAGCTGCTTGATATGTCCGTACGCAACTTTTTCTATTCACCTTTCGAAATATTGAAATGCCGGATTAAATATTTTTAGCGCATATTTTAAATATAAAACCGCTAATCTATTGCCATGGACGAAAATTTCAGGCTAACCGTCAGAAAATATGCCCTGGAAAACGCGATAAAGTACAAG
>CAZGTJ010000109.1:0-4757 GCA_964528545.1 uncultured Methanosarcinales archaeon | reverse complement strand
GCCGCCGCCAAACTTTCCCTTGCTCTGTCCAATCATGAGCAAATCAGTTTGTGCATTCTGGAGCAAGGCATCAACTATTTCCGGTTCTAAGATTTTTGTTCTTTGGTCAAGTATCGCATCCATGCTTGTAATTTCTCCGCTCTTAATTTTTATTCCAAGCGAAGTTTTTGGCTTCCAAGCTTCTTTTTCAAAAGCTCCTTTTTTCTTGACTTCCTCGACAATTACCTCTTCGACATCTTTTACTTCGCCAAGCTCTGTTGCGAGCCCTTCCTTCGGTTTTTCAATTACCGGTTCTTCGTCTTGCACAGCTTCGACTATTTTGGTTTCCTCTGTCTCATCTTTCTTCGGTTCATCTGCTTGTTTTTTCTTAGCCATTCAGTTTACCTTTGATTTCATTAAAATGCTTTACAATATCTTCAGGACGCAATCCTTTTTTCAAGTATTGTGAAAATTGCTTTTGATATTTTCCATTGTCATCTTTTATCTGCTGCGCAAATTTTGCAATATGCTCCCCCTTTATCCTGTCCTTTGAGGGAAAGACGTTCTCATTGTGTGGAATTTTCAATCCCGCGTCAATGGCTCCCGCGACTGCAGCATAGAGTCTCGAGCCTTTTGTTGAATTGTTAAATCCTGTATCTAAAATTGCCTCTTTGATTCCCTTTGCAATAGCTTTCTTTCCAGCCAAAAATCCTGTCAGATAAGCGCTCGGCAAATTTCCATTATCTGCTTTCCATCCGTGCTTTGCAAGCGTTTTTGAATTTACAGTGACTAAAATCCTGTCCCCCTTGGCATCAAACTGTATTATTGAAGCATTCATGTTTTTTAGGGACTTTCTTAAGACAAACCTCGGCTTGTCTGAGAGCAAAATCTTCAACCTTTTCTTGTAGTAAGTTCTCCCTTCTCTTTTTCTTCTGTAAGGTACAGTGAAAATATTTCCATTTTTCATTTTTTGATTAACCCCCTCTCTTCGGTATAAAGCTTTAAGTGGCGGAGGCTTCTGAAAAATCCCCCCTTGCTTTTCATGTACAGCTCATGATAGCTTGTTGTTGTGATTTTGTGGATATCTCTTAGCTGTTTGATATACCTTCTTTGCAACCTGATTCTGTTCATCCAGTCTCTTTTTGGATTTAACCTTGCAGTGCTTGGTCCTTTTCTTGAACCAGGGCCTTTTTGCTTCCCCTTTACTTTCTGCGCCTTGTTTTTTCTTGCCCAGAACCTTGAAGTGTTATTGACATCTTTTCTTGAAATTGTGCCGTTTCTTATCAAAACTCTTACATCCTGCTTTGTGATTGCCTCTTTTATCTCGTCAATGCTTTCAGGGTCAAACCTTACTCTGTTAATGCCGCACTTCATTATTTCAGCTGCCAATCTTCTTTGAACGTCAAGCATTTTAAGTCCTCTGCGTCAAAAGCCTATCTTTTTCTTCCTTCTCTGCCTTTTTCTTGTCTTCCTCGCTTACTTGGATGTGGGGATTTTCTTTTAGTTCGTTTTTCGACTCTGATTCTTTCTTTTCTTCTTTTTTTGCCTCTTTTGCGCCTTTTTCCTTCTCTTCTGCCTTTTTCTTTTTTGAAGCAACGAAATCCTCTATCTTGCTTATTTGCTCATCGATATTTCCATTCAGAAGAGCAATCTTGTGCTGTTTTGCATATTTTAAAATCCCAAGCCTGTTTTTTTTGCCAACAGCTCCTGCAACAACAATGCCTTCTGTCCCAACTTCAATTTTTTTTACATCATTTAATGAGTAGACGTTAATCATTTTTAGCCCAGTCACGTGCAGCCCCCTTACCTGAACAGGGGACTTATAGCCTGGTGACGGCATCTTTCTTCTGCCTGCCATTCTATGGCGTATTTTTGAGTGATGGCCTTTCGGCTTTCTCCATGAATCATTAACTTTCATTCTTTTTGGATTATCCTGCCTGATAAAGTCGGGCTTTCTGTCCTTCATTTTTGATCTTACCTGCAATAGCGATTGGCTCATTTCAATTCCTTCCCGTCCTTGTTTATTATATAAATTCCGTCCTGGAAAACTCTTGTGTCAAATCCAGGCCTCCTTGTTAATTGCTCGATATCTGCACTTATTTGCCCTGCAATTTCCTTGCTTGCGCTTGAAACAGTTACATGGTCACCATTCACCTTGACTTCTGCCCCTGCTTTCAAACTTAATTCGCGGGGAACTTTTTCTCCAAGGAAATTTTTGACAACAAGCTTGTTTCCTGTAATCGCAACATTCATTGGAAAATGACCTGAGCAGATTTTTAATGTGTAAACATGATTTTCCAAACTTCCCTTAATCATGTTTTTTGTGTGGGCAACTAATGAGCCAATCATCTTCCTGTTTATTTTCTGGTCCTTTCGGGATATGAACGTGATTTTTGAATCTTCAATTTTTACTTTGATAGTATCGTCGTTAAATAGCCTTTTGGCTTCTCCTTTCGGGCCTTTGATTGTCAAAATATTGCCATTGGCGATAGCTGTCACTGACTTGGGCAAATTCAATTCCTTTTCAATTCCTGCTTCCTTTTTTCTTGCCATTAGTAGCAGTAAGCCAACAGCTTACCTCCTGTTTTTTTTGCCTTGGCATCATAGTGAGTCATGATTCCTTTTGGAGTCGATACGATCAAAATCCCGATATCTTTTGCCGGCAGGTATCTTCTCTCAAATTTTTCAAACTCTGCACTTTTAACTGCGTACCTTGGCTTTATGACGCCGCACTTGTTTATATTTCCCAGAAGGGTCAATTGAATGTAATTTCCCTTGCTGTCTTCAAATTCTTTACACTCCCCAACGTACCCGTTTTCTTTCATGACATTGAGCATTTCTTTCATTATCCTTGAAACTGGCTTTACAAGCACTTGTCCTTTTCCTACCTGCTCACTATTCAAAATCATTGACATTAAATTTGCTAATGGATCATTTAACATTTTTTCACCTGTAAAAATCAACTGAATTTCTTAAATCCTATTCCAGTTGCAACTTCCCTAAAGCAACTTCTGCATAGCTCAAGACCGTACTTGCTAATCATTCCACCTGGCCTTCCGCATCGTCTACATTTTATTTTTGACCTTCCATATTTCCTTGGCTTTGGAGCGTTGTGCTTGATGTATTTTTGCAGCTTTGCCGGCTTTGATCTTAGCTGCTTGAATACTTTTCTAAAGTCACTGTAAGTCATTCTTGTTCTTCCTCCAACTTTATATTGAAATTTTTTGACATGAATTCTATTGCCTCGTTTCTTGTTATTCTGTGTTTTGTTGGGATTTTTCTTGCGAGTACTCTCCTTTTCTTTACCCTGAATCCCGGTCTTTCCAAAGTCACACAGACCTGCAATCCCATGATACCGATTTTTGGATCATACTTAACTCCAGGTATTTCGATGTATTCGTGAATTCCGAAGGCAATGTTACCGTTCTCGTCAAATTGAGTAGGCCTTAATTTATTGTCCACTGCCTCAAGCAATCTTGGAAGCACCTTGATTGCGCAGTTTTTTCTTAAAGTAAGCTTGCATCCGATTGGAAGCCCAGGCCTCAATCCCCACTCCTGGATCCTTTTTTTAGTTATGGTCTTAACTGGAGCAGCGTCTGCAATTGACTTTAGCAAGACAAGCCCTTTCTCAAGCCTTGTCTGGTCTTTGCCGGCACCTATATTCAAGGTTACTTTCTCTATTTTGATATTTCTCATCACGCTCATTTTACTTCTGCCCGATTGTTATTACCGGTTTCCCTTCGCCTATAACGAATGCGTAGTCTTTGAGTGTCTCGATAAGGTCTCCCTTATCATCCTTGTAAATTATCTTGTTTTGGGCAATGTCCTCGACATTTCCAACTTCCCCAATGTGTTTTCCTCCTGTAAGGAATATTGTTGATTTTTTTTCAAGCTTTAGGCGTTTGCTTATCTTATTATCATCAACTGAAAATAATATCGTGTCTCCAACATTATAATCATTCTTGCCAACAAGAACATTTTTTCCATCATACAAGTTAAGCTGCAATTTTCCGTTAACCATTGTCTTCCCGGTTATTTTGCAAGGCTTTAGCTTGCACTCGTCGTGATTTATCTTTACAAGGTCGAGCTTTCCCTGCCTGTTTAATATAATTCTAAAGCACTCATTTATATTGGCGAACTCGATTGTGTCAAACAAACCTATGGGGAATCTAAAGTCTCTTCTTGTCTTGCCATCGATTTTTACATCATTCGAATTTAGTATTTTCTTAACCTCCTTTGACGTGCCTGCATAATTCAAGACTTCCTTTAGTATCACGCTTAACGGCATACTCATCTCAATTTTGTGAGGCCCGGGAGTCTGCTTTGTAATGAATCTGATTCCCTTTCTTTGTATCTGCCATGCTTTTGGGGCAGCCAGTCTTTTTAAGTGCGATTTCATTTTATTTCCTCTCTAGCGCCTTTTGCCTTGTTTTGTCATCAGTAAGTTCAACAATCACCAGATTTGAAGGATGCAGTCCGATTTGCCGCTTTGAGCCGTCTCTTTTTGTTGATTCAATTCCGTTTACGAACACAAGAGTTTTTTTCAAATCAATTTTCTCTATTTTTCCTTCCCTCTTCTTGAATGAACCTCTTAGTACAATGACCTTGTCCCCCTTTCTTAAGCTTGAAGTTCTCTTTCCAAATTTTTTCTTCAAATCTTTTCCAAGATGAGCATTGGCAAATTTTTTCTTTATGTGCAAAGGGGCATTTGCCCTGTACTTTCTCTGCTTTCTTGGCTGCTTGCTTGCCTTCCAACTTGTTGAAAATTCATTGTTCAT
>CAZGTJ010000108.1:3292-4786 GCA_964528545.1 uncultured Methanosarcinales archaeon | reverse complement strand
ACAAATACAGGTTCCATCAAAGTTCCACTTGTTCTTGCTAAAATATTTCTGTCATGCACGCCAAAGTATGGGATTTCCCGAGCTATTAGCAGGATTTCAATGTGGTCTATTATCTCCCAGAACTCATTACAACAAATTTTTCCTGCAGTTTTCATAGTTTTAGAGATTTTTCCATCAGAATCCCTGATTAATTCGCACACTGATAAATTATGGCCAGCCTGCCGCTCAATTTTTTTTATGCCCGCAAAGTATTTATGCACCTCTTCGGGCAACACCTCCATCATCCGTTCGTAATTTTGCATTTCAGCTATGTTTAAATCGTCTATTCCAAATTTTAATGATGTGTACGGCCTCATCGGGAAAGAAACTGAAAAAAATCCATAACGCTTGGACAACACCGGCTTTAATACCTTTGCACATTCAGTTTCGCTGACAAGAAATACTTCCCTAAACCTGCCTTCTGCTATTTTATCTTCTAACCTTATTTCTCCCATTTTTGGAGTAAATGGCGTTCTTTTTATAAGTTTTCCGACGCTGGGTTTTATTAAAGCAAACTATTTAAAACTGAAAGAATTCCGCAATGTATGGTCAACTATCTTTTATCAAAAAATAAAAGCAATGCAGATGTAGTTTTGTTAGGCCTAATTTACGATAAAACTTCATCTTTTGGCAAAGGCGCAGATAAAGGCCCGCAAGCGGTAATCGAATGCTTGGGCACGCAGATAGAGCTTTATGAAAGATTTACAAAATGGAGCCCCGCAAAGCACCTTAAGATTGTAAGCATGACTCTTCCGGATATCGGGGATTTAAAGCCGGAGAATATGGTGGGAGAGGTAAGCAGCGCCGTAAGAAAAATCCTTGACAAAAACCAGTTTTTGATTTCGCTTGGGGGAGAGCATTCACTGACTGCAGGAATTATGGACGCTTATGCAAAAAGAGGCTTCAATAAAAACACTTCAATTTTGCAGATTGACGCGCATTTCGACTTGAGGGACGACGATTCTGACTACAATCCAAATCCGAGCAGGTTTGCACACTCTTGCGCCATGAAAAGGAGCATCGATATGGGGTTTAAACTGACGTCGGTCGGGATAAGGGCATATTCCGATTTTGAGATGGAAACCGCAAATAAAAACAAAGTTTCGGTTTTTGAGTGGCCAAGAAAGGAAGATAAAAAATTAGTCAGCGACATAATAAAATCAATTAAGACTCAAAATGTTTACATTACTTTGGATGTGGATGGGATTGATCCTGCACACATGCCAGCAACAGGAACTCCAGTGCAGGGGGGGCTCGGCTGGGACTTTACATTCAATCTTTTGCGTGCAGTGTTTGAAAGAAAAAATGTAATCGGGGCAGATATTGTTGAGGTTGCTCCAAGAGAGAATGAGTCGTTGACAGAATATGGTGCTGCCCAGATATGCTATTACATGATTGCGCTGAAATTCAAGGGCAAGCCCAAAAATAGGAAAGGTTTATAAATTCATTTTTTGG
>CAZGTJ010000108.1:0-3282 GCA_964528545.1 uncultured Methanosarcinales archaeon | reverse complement strand
TGCAGATTCCCGAGCTTAGGATAAAGTACAGCGATGTTTTTTCACTGAGGAACCTGTACATAATGCTGCACCACCTGCTCGTTGAGGAAGGGTGGAGGGGTACAGACGCAGACCCTGATTTGGCTGATGCGGAAATCCTTTACTCGGAAAATGTATACCAAAAGGGAATCCACAAGGGCGGAAAAGACCTGTGGTTCTGGTGGCGCCTTCAAAAACAGCCGGAAGGAAAATACAACAGCTATTTCATGAATCATCTCGAGATTGATGTCCACGTGGTGTATTTGCAAAACGTTGAGGTGATACACCAGGGCAAAAAGATAACTGTCCAGAAAGGCGAAATTGAAATCATGCTGCGCTCGAAAATGGAGACGGATTACCAGCACCATTGGGCTCATCATTGGCTTCTTAAGCATTTCCAAAAGGTGTTTGAAACCAAGTTTGTGGGTCCGATGCTGTACAAGCGGGAAAAGGATTTGTGGCAGGATGCATACAAGATTCAGTCGAGATTAAAGCAGTACCTGAACTTAAGAGACTACATGGCAGTTTCAGAAGGATTTTTCCCGAAAACATACGGATGGGAAGATTGAATTTTACAATAAAAACATATTTAAATGGAGTTTTGGTTCCGAGAATTCTCTTTCAATGCCTCCGTAGCATTGTAGCCAGCTGGTTACGCTCAGTTGGCATGCAACGCTCCTCATCGGAGCTGGCATTTTCAATGCCTCCGTAGCATAGCAGCTATTGCGGCGGACTTGTACGGAATAAACAAAAAATCCGAAGATATCCGCAGGTCGGGGGTGCAATTCCCCTCGGAGGCTTATTTATAAAAATTAAAAATTTTAAAAAAATTTAAATATGGGGCCAGATTCCAGAAACGTGAATTCTTAGAAATGGCAATAGAAAAAAAGTATGAGGAAATGAGCAAAAAATACGACCTTCCCGAGTTCAGCGAGATTGATGGTGAATTTGAAATCAGCGATGTGGACGACAGCAATTTTATTTTGAGGGGAATCATCAGAAAAATGACCGACAGGGCAGATTATTTTGCCTCGATTCTTGAGGAAATACTCCACCCGGACATGGGTGGAATCCATTCCATGCACGAGACAAGGTTTTTCGGTGACATCGAAAAAAAGCAGATGTTTGACCTGTACAAGGCCCTTATGCACCTGAACAGGAGCGCAATGGAAACGTCTTTGCTTGCAAGCGAGCGGGAAGAGGCGAATTTCATAAAAAGCTTTTATTCAGAATGGAAAACTATTAAAATACAGCTTTTAGGCTATGTCAGGCAGCTAAAGTCGTCGTGGAGAATAGATACGGATATTAAGGAGGAGCTTGGCTTGGGGTATTTGGGTTAAAAATGCAATTTGTTATTTTCGGTCCGCCTGGCGTGGGCAAGGGAACGTTATCGGACATGCTGTCTGAAAAATACAAGGTCCCTCATATTTCCACCGGCGATATTTTCAGAAGCGAGATTAAGGCGGGAAATCAGGAGCTTACCCAGTATGTTGAGAAAGGCCTCCTGGTTCCGGACAGCGTCGTGAACAGGATTGTGGAAAAGGCGCTGAAAGACGACGATGCAAAGGCCGGATTTATTCTTGACGGATATCCGCGAACTCCCGACCAGGCAGAATTTCTTGAGAATGTCTTGTGGAGGCTTAAGAAGAAAATTGATGTTGTAGTCAATTTAGCCGCCCCTGAAGAGACAATAGTTACAAGAATGTCGCAAAGAAGAATGTGCCAGAAATGCGGGGCATCATACAATCTTGTCACAATGCCCTCAAAAAAAGCAGGAGTGTGCGATGCGTGCGGCTCAAATTTGATTCAGAGGAAGGACGACGAGCCCGAGACAGTCAGGAAGAGAATCCATGTTTATGATGAGGAGACTTCTCCTTTGATTGAGCATTATAAAAAGAAAAAATTGCTTGTTGACGTTGATGCGACAAAAAAGCCAAGAGAGGTCTTTAATTCTGTCGTGAAGGTAATTGACTCTGCAATTTCTGAAAAGACAAATGCGCACCTGTAAAACATAGCTTTATTGCCTAAAAACAAACTCTACTGCAACAGTAGCGTAGCAGCTTTTCGGCAATGCAAAACTTATCTTTACTTTCTGTTTATCTTTGTTCAAATCATCAATTCCAGCTTCAATAATTTTAAAATTGAATTCAAAAAATAAATCCCTTGAAGTGCCTTCTGATGTCAATTCAGGCAGCTGCGGGATTATGAAATCTCTTGGCGATATCTTTTCTTCTTCAATAAGTTTTTTTATTATTTTTTTTAATTTTGGGGTTTTTATTGAATTGCATTGGAAATCAAATCCGATAACGGGGATTTTAAAAGTCCCAATACCCTCAGTTTTGGCATTTTTTAAAAATTCATCAATAATCTTATTAAATAAAAAAGACTGATATGAATGAACAAAAAGTTTTCTTGTTTTTAGCGGAATAATTTTTAACGCTTCGACGTAATTGTTTGGGTGCTTGGCCAGAAAACTCCTGATTTCATTTTCAGTTATATCACTGTTTTCTGAAATCAACTCAACAGCCTTTTTAAAATCCTTTTTTATTATTGCTTTTCCGACGAGCTGGTTGTTCCTGCCGAAACGCTGGGGCCCAAATAGATTTGGCACCCTGATTGTTTTATTTTCCAGTTGTTCTATTTTTTTTGTTTCAGCATTGTCTAAGTTTCTTATTGTAATAATAAATCCGTTTCCATCCAAATCGCCCAAAGAAATTGGACTTTTTCCTTTTCCCAGGTATTTTAGCCCAATATTCTTTATTTTGAGGTTTTCAAGATTCTTGCTGCCCCTGAAAATTGAAATTTTCTGCTCTGTAACCGCATTTTTGTCCTTGTTTCCGGCAAAGCCAAAATGCTTCAATGGAGCATTTAATTTTTTAGACAAAATCTCCAGTGCATGTACTGTCGTATAGTTTGTTTTTTTGAGGGTATAATAAGCATATTGCCCGTTGCCTGCCTTGGCATCGCTTATCTCCTGCACTATAAAATCTTCTGGAAGCTGCTTTAGCTGGTACATCACATAAAAGAAATAGTCCAGCCTATTTATTATTTTTTAAATTTTATGTTAAGGGAGAATTTCACTTCCCAATCAGCTTTATCACGTCAATCATTCTCTCCGAGAAGCCCCATTCGTTGTCATACCATGCAACGACTTTGACAAGATTGCCGCCGATGACGTTTGTCAGGTCAGAATCAAAGATTGATGAGTTTGGGTTTGTCACAATATCTGCTGAGACAATTGGGTCAGCGGTAAATTCCAGAACC
>CAZGTJ010000107.1:0-4807 GCA_964528545.1 uncultured Methanosarcinales archaeon | reverse complement strand
CCAGCGAGTTTATTATTCCCTTCTTCGAATTGAATGTTTTGTGGAAAGCCCCTTGGGTCATGTGCCTTAAAACCAAATCAACCCTTCTTTGAGGCGAGCATTCAACTGCCTTCGGGTATCTTGCTCCGCCGTATTCTATCGTGATTATTTCCTCTCTTTGCGCTGCATTTTCAAGGGCCTTGACAAATATCTTTATCGGATTTTCCTTTGTGTTTTTCTCAATTATCTTGAAGGCTCCCTCTACAATGTCATAGGCTGTATTTGCCTTTCCGGTTATTGGATAAGAAGTCTTAAAGTGCTTCTTGCTCTTGTGGCCCGGTATCATTAGTTTGTTTATCAGCCTCTCAACAATAAAAGTCCTGCTCTTGTGGAATTTGTTTCCTGCATAACGCGCTCCTGTTTTTGGGACCACTCTTGCCTGCAAAGTTATGTAAGGCGCAAGCCCGTGGTCTTCCACTTTGATTCCTTCTGTGCTCCATCTGTTGAATGCTTTTATTAGTGACATTTTAATTTACTTTCTTGCCTTTTCTATTTTTCCTTTCAACAACGCGTCCAGGCTTTGGTCGTTGACCTTGATGACCTGCCACCTGACTCCTGGAATGTCGCCTTTTGAGCCGCCCATTGCCCCTCCGATGCATTCTATAATCACTTCATCGTGCTCGTCAATCATCTTAGTTGCCCCGTCTCTTGGGCAGAATGCGGTGACTTGCCTTCCATTCTTGATTAATTGGACTCTGACGGCCTTTCTCATTGCCGAGTTTGGCTGCTTCGCTTCCAGTTGGACTTTTTCAAGGACAATTCCCTTGGCCTGCGAGCTTCCCTCCAACGGGTCTGATCTCTCCTTTAACCTTAATGTCTTGTTGATATATGGCCTATAGTGCCATTTACCAAACTTTCTTCTTGACTTTAATCTTTTTCCTGCGAACATTCCCTTTGACTTCTTTGCCATTTTTCCTGATTATTTAATTTAATGGTTCGTTCTGCTTAAACAATACAAAAATGGAAAAGTTGCGAACGAAGTGAGTTCACTTTGCCATTTTTTTAAGTCTCTTTTTTGGATTTTTTGTTGATTTTTAAAGGTTTTGATTGAAAGTATTTCAAAATTTCAATTAAACTACTTTAATTTCTTTGACGTCAAAATATCGCTTTACAACATCGAGCATGTTGCTTAGGTTTTGCCTTTCCCGGCCTATGATCATTGCCCTTGTTGATATGTCTTTTCCGTTTATTGTGACAATCCCGTTCTCTTCCTTCACGTCCGCAACTTCAAGCGGATGGATGAAATTGCGGATGAACTGCGCGATGTCGCCGTTAAATTCAACCAATCTTATTTTCTTTTTAAGCTGAAATTCCATCTTTTTGATGTTCGCGCCGTTTTTCCCGATTGCCTTGCCCATCTCGTTTTCTTCCATGACAAAAGTAAGCCTATCACCCTGGATTAAGTCTTTGACTTTTGCTCCGGTCATTGATTCAAAGAGCGTAATCAGCTTTATTACATCAGAATCGTATTTGACTCTCAAATTATTTCCCCTTGAGCACAGCCAAAACTGAGATGGAGAATGGCTTTTTGCAGATTATGCCAAGCTCATCGTTTGGGACATCAAGCTTGTGCATTTCAGCCCCGCTTAGTCCGGCATAATAGTGGATGTTTTGCTCAACATTTGCCGAGCAGTTTGAGCTGACAAGCACCTTTTGAACGTGGCCCTTCCTCAGGCTCTTTATCGTCCTTTCTGTTCCGATTACAATATTGCCTGCTTTTAGCATTCTCTTGATTTCGGTTGCGTTTAATTTTTTTGCTGCCATCCTGACTACAATCCCAAATATTTAAACTGAATTGATTATTCTCTTGACATTGATTTGCCCGTTTTCAGATTTTGAGACGTCAATGCTGTCATCGCCATACTCGAACTGTATGATTTTCTTTGACGCGTCCCTGACCGTGTTGTCGTATTCCACTTTAAGGTCCTGCATTGCGTTCGCAAGTCTCCTGTAAAGGTAACCGCTCTTTGGCGTTCTAAGCGCAGTATCCATTAACGAGTCTCTTCCTGTCATTGCACCAAAGAAAAACTCCGAGGGAGTAAGGCCGGTCTTGAATCCATTAGCGATAAATCCTCTGGCTTCAGGGCTCAAGTCGCCCTTCTTGAAAGCTGAAAGGGTTCTTCCATCAAAACCTTTCTCTATTCTCTTTCCTCTCATTGCCTGCTGGCCTACGCAAGCTGCCATCTGCGCAAGATTCAGCAGGTTTCCTCTTGCTCCCGATTCCGCCATTATCATCGTGTCTGTTTTCTTGTCAGCATGGGTTGCAACAGTCCTTCCTGTCTCGTTTCTTGCCTTGTTTAGAACTTCAAGAATCTTCAACTCCAAAGTTTCCATCATCGTCTTTCCGGGGAAAGCGTCTAGGCTTCCCTGCTTGAACTGGTCAATTAATAAGCTGACTTCCTTTCTTGCGTTTTCCAAATCATCCTTAATTTTCTGCTTTGCCGGCTCCGGCAAATCCGTGTCGGAAAGCGCTGCCGTAAATCCTGTCCTGAACAAAACTTCAATTCCCAATCTGAAAATTTTTCCAAGCAAGTCGATGCTCACGTTCTTGCCGTACTGCTGGTGCAAATTCCTTAGCATTAGCCCTGATTCCTCCCCAAGAGAGTTCTTGTCCATTACTCCCGAAACAAGCTTTCCGTTTTCAATGACGACGTGAGTTTCCTTGTCGCATTTATCCTTTGAGCGGTCGCAAAGCCTTGAGTGCCCTGAAAAATTGAAATCTTCAGGCAGCAAAACGCTGAACACTTCCTTCCCTGAAACAACCTGCTTTCTTGGCAACTTTGAAAAATCTGTTGTGCCCACTGCAGCAAGTATTTCAAGGGCTTCTTCCCGCTTCATGCCCAAATCCTTTGTAAGAACAAAGTTTCCCGAGATTGCGTCCTGGGTGCATCCAATTATACTTAGCCCATACCTAAGTGAAATTAACTGGGTCTGTACTTCCATCAAAATTTCCGCTTCAGCCCTTGATTCTTCCGTCTGCAAAATGTGAAGATTCATTTCGTCACCGTCAAAATCTGCGTTGTAAGGAGTGCACACTGCCGGATTCAGCCTTAATGTCTTCCCGGGCAACACCCTTACACGGTGGCACATCATGCTCATCCTGTGCAATGATGGCTGGCGGTTGAAAACTGCGATGTCCCCGTCCAGCAAATGCCTTTCAACGATGTATCCTGGCTGCAACTCCTCCAAAGAGGCTTCCTTCGTTTCTTCCGTGATTTTCTTTTTCTTGCCGTCGGGCCTGATTATGTAGTTCGCCCCAGGATATTTTTCCGGCCCTTTCTCTACAAACTCCTTAAGGTACTTCATGTTCCATTCGTTTACCTTTTCTGGGACTGTCAGCTTTGTTGCGATTATAAACGGCACTCCAACTTCGTAAAGCTCAAGCATGGGGTCAGGAGATATTACTGTTCTTGCAGAGAAATTAGTTCTTTTTCCTGCAAGATTGTGCCTTATCCTCCCTTCCTTTGACTTGATTCTTTCTGTCAGTGTCTTTAACGGCTGTCCGCTCCTGTGGCGTGCCGGCGGCAATTGCGCAATATTGTTGTCGTAGAAAGTTGTCACGTGGTACTGCAGCAAGTCCCACAGATCCTCAACGATAATTTCAGGCGCTCCTGCATTTATGTTTTCAAACAGCCTTTGGTTGATTCTGACAATGTCTCCGAGCTTGTGAGTCAGGTCATCTTCGCTTCTCTCCCCGCTCTCAAGCGTGATTGAGGGGCGCATTGTAACCGGGGGAATCGGCAAAACAGTTTGCACCATCCATTCTGGCCTGACGTGAGGCATTCTTAACCCAAAAAGCTCGCAATCCGTATCGGGGATTCTTTCAAGCCTTGCCCTTACCTCGATTGGAGAAATTCTTTTGTCCTCTTCCAAAAATGTGGTTGGCTTTTCAAGCGTAATTTTCTTTTGCTTTGCGTTGCATGAGGGGCATTTGTTGACTGTCTTGAGGCTTGCAATTACTTCCTTCACTTTTTGCCTTCTTTCCTCAACACCCGCTTCTTTCTCGACTTTGTCGAGCGCTTCTTTTATTTTTCCTATTTTATTGTCCGGAATCAGAATCCTGCCGCAATCCCTGCAGGTGCATTTAAGCATGGTCATTACGATATTCACAAACTTAACATGAATAATTGGCCTTGCAAGCTCGATATAGCCAAAGTGGCCGATGCACTCCTTTAATTTTGAGCCGCATGTCTTGCACCTTAGTCCGGGGTCTATCACCCCCAGTCTTATGTCCATCAGGCCGCCGTCAACTGGATATCCTTCCTTATCGTAAAGTTCAGGCGTAACAATTTTTGCGGAAGCCATCTTCTTTATCATCTTTGGGCTCAACACAGAAAAAGTTATGCTTCTGACCTGCTTGTAAATATAATGCTCGTCCGCCTCCATTCTTTCCGCTCTTTCTTCCTTAGGCGCTGCAGCGGCCTCATTCATTGCTTCAATTTCCTGTTCCTGCTTTTGTTCTTCTTCTGCCATTTTTTGCCCTTTACGGTTTTTTGATATTTTTTTTGATTTTATTTTATCGTTGCATTGATTATGACATTAGGTATGAAATTATCAATCGCTTGGCTATTTGCCATCTTTTCCGTCCTTCTTTGGAAAGCTCCTTGGCTTTACCGCCAAAGTGGGGAGCCCGGTTCCGACCGGCACAGGCTGGTTTATCATTACGTTCTCAACAACCGAGTCAAGGTTGTCGATTTCGCCGACAAGCGCTGCGTTTATTATGTGCTTTATAGGAGTTTCAAATGACGCTCTTGCAAGAACGCTTGAT
>CAZGTJ010000106.1:0-4833 GCA_964528545.1 uncultured Methanosarcinales archaeon | reverse complement strand
CAGGAGTTGTGTTATCACCCAAAAGGGCAAAGCAGTATTTCGAATTATTATATGAGTCAGTTGCTACTGTAACAAATGCTTTCGGCTTTGATTCACTTGACAGGATTCAAGTGCCGGATGGGTTGGTAGTGAGATTAGAAGGAAATACAAAAAGAATAACAGGATTTTGCGAGTTTACCACTGTTGAACATCCGGATGTCATAGAGAAAAAGGTAAGAGGTTTTAGGGCAATCCAATCAGAACAATCAGAAATCTTTGGAAAAGCAACACTTTATTTTATAACTACGCATGAAGGGTTTCCCTATTTCCAGAGAGATACCAGATTTAGAGTAATAGCATTGCCTTTTGCAAGGACTCGATTTTCTATTTTAGTGGACAACTTATACCAAAGGTTTCCATACAATAGGGAAACCGCATCAATAAGAGATTTTGCGGATAGGGTAAGAAAACAAATGGAAAGAGCAAGAATGTATGCGATAAACGGCCAAATGCCGCCACATTATAAAGAATATCTTGCTAAAATAAAATAATTTATCTCCTATAAAACCTCGCCGCATCCTCGGGAAGAACGGAATTAATCACATAATCTGTTGACAACTCAAATCCAGCCCACGTTGCAAGCCTCGGGCATATTTCAATGTGGAAATGCAGATTTCCCTTTTCAGGAGAGTAATGCACAAACAAATTGTATGATACATTCATTGTTTTTAGCTTTGACAATATTTTTTTTAGCGCCGCAGAGGCGTCATTCATTTCGGCGTCGTTAAGCTCCTCAAAGTCGCGTTTGTGCTTTTTTGGGAAAATCCATGCCTCGTAATTAAACCTGGAAGCAAAAGGTGCGAATGCAATGACATTTTTTGTCTCAAATATTTTTCTTTTTGACTTTGCTTCCTTTTTTATGATATCACAGTATGCGCATCTTTTCCCCCTGATTGAGAATTTGGACTCTTCGGCAACGATTGAAGGGATGCTTGGCAGCGCAACCAGCTGGCTGTGGCTGTGCACAAGAGATGTTCCAGCATCCTTGCCGTGGTTCTTGAAGACTTGAACGTACTTTATGCTCCTGTCCTTGGTTAGGGATTTTATCCTGAATTTGTAGACTTCCAGAATTTCGGTTATGTGGCTGACTGGCAAATCTGCGAGCTGGCTTTTGTGATGGTTTGTTTCGGCAATAATTTCGTGGACGCCGTAGGCATGCCCCTCTTCATACATTCCTTTTCTCTTCATAAAAAATTTTTTCGATTTATCGACTGCGGGAAACTTGTTTAGGAACCACCTGATCTTCCACCCCCCCTTGTACTCGACCCTCCCAATCTCGGGCGGTGTCAAATGCTCATTTGACGGGCAAAACAGGCAGCTTTTCGACTCTGTTTTTACTTCAACTGACTTGAACTCATGAGGCCTCTTGCCCCTTTTTGTTGCATAATAGACCCACCTTTCAAGGACGTAGTCCTTCCTCACAATTCCCATGGCTTGTACTGGAAATTTTCTTTATTTAAACTTTTGTTTTTTGCCTCTTTATCATATTTAAATAAATCCAGTGGATGATTGAATGGTCAAGCAGAACCCTCTTGGGAACAGTCAAATGCCATATTAAATCAAGCAGATAATGCCCCGCCAGCCCTATTAAGAATATTAAGGCATACTCATTATAAAACGCAGCCGCAATTATGATGACAAAAAATTCAATCGTGTGGAAAATGTGCAAAAATCCGATGTGCTCCTTCCATTTGTTTTTGTGATCAGTGTAGTATTTATAGCACTTGAAAGGACTTAAGCTTCTTGTTTTGTACGCGTACCATAATAGATGGTCGACATCTATTAAAACCCCGCTTGCAAAAACAACCAGCGCTTTCCAGCCGAAAAACGGAAACAAAAGCGCGGCAAGCACTAAGGTAAAAATCGCATGAGTTGCCGTGTTCATTCAAAAGCCGGATAAGGCCTGATATATAAATATTATCAGCAAATTCCAAACTTTTAAAAATTGCCAGTGCATTGCGGCAGTATGGAGCTTAAATCAATAAAAAGCGATTTGCCGAAGGAGATGTACGAGATTCTTGAAAAAGAGATTTCTATTTTAAGGCCCGCTCAAGTCAAGTCAATAAAAAAAGGGCTTTTTGACGGAAAAAATCTTCTTGTCTGCACCCCGACAGCATCCGGAAAGACGCTGATAGCAGAGCTTGCATGCATCAAATCAGTTCTTGAAGGCAAGGGCAAGGCAATCTATATCGTCCCTCTCAAGGCGCTTGCGTCCGAAAAATGCAGGCAATTCCGCGCAAGATACGGAAAAATTGCGAAAATAGCGCTTTCAGTCGGGGATATTGACTCCGCAGACCCCCATCTTGCGGATTACGATGTAATAATAATGACGTCCGAAAAATTTGACTCGCTGATAAGGCACAATTCCCCATGGGTTAAAAGCATTGCAACAATCATTATTGACGAAATTCACCTGTTGAATGATACAGGGCGCGGGCCAACCTTGGAGATTTTATTGACAATTCTGAAGCAACTGCTTCCAAAATCGCAGATTATAGGCTTGAGCGCCACAATCGGCAATGCGCAGGAGCTTGCAGACTGGCTTGATGCAGAGCTTGTTGTCGACGACTGGCGCCCAGTGAAGCTGCACAAGGGAATTTATTTGGATGGGGAGATTGAGTTTTACTGATAGAGATTCTTGACAATTTTGCTTGAAAATGTTTAACAGATGTTAATGGAAATTAAAACTAAGGGAAATAGTTGTTTCACGAAATTTCAAATTTTTCTTGACAGCCAATTATTTCAGTCGTCAACAACAATAATGGCGGCAGACGGGCTTGTTTGCCAAGCCCTATTAACACCCCGAAAGGGGCAACCCCCGTCAATCTGCGCCATTGTTGTTTCCTCCTTTTTTGATAGCACTTTTGTGCTTTAAGTATGGCTTGAATTAAAAATTTGAAACTCTGCGCTCATCTATTCGCTTTGCTCATAGGTTCGCTTGCCACGCTGCGCTCTCGCTTCGCTCGGGTCGGAAAACAGTGGTCCACATACGTTATCTGCAATTTTTTCGGGGGCTACGAACGGAAAGGGGCACACTTATTATCCATTAGGCACTGGACATTTCCACGCAAGATATATAAATAAAAGTCATTCAATACTCCAATATGAAGACTATATTTTTTTATTTAGAAACACAATATTTATTTAAAGAATTAGGAATGATGGACTTTCATAATAGAGATCCAACAAAACTAAAAGTTGCTGTTGCGGGGATACTTATAGATAAGAAGGTTATTATTTTCCATGAAAATCAAATAAGAAAATTGCTTGAACACCTAAAAAATGCAGATTTGATAGTTGGGCATAATCTTCTACAATTTGATTACCTTGTTCTTCAACCATATATTGATGTGAATATTACTAAATTATTAAAGAGTAAGACTTTTGATATAATGTTAGAGTTAGAAAGAAGAACTGGGTGTTGGACATCTTTGGATGATTTAGGGAGAAGAAATCTTGGTATGGCTAAAAGTGTTGATACTCTTAAAATTCCAAAGATGTGGAGAGATGGTTATCATAAAGAAGTCAAAGATTATTTAACCAATGATTTACAGATGACAGAAGCTATCTTTAATCATGGGAAAAATGTTGGTAAATTCAAATATGATCACAAAGAATATGGAGAAAGTTTAGGTGAAAGAGAAGTTAAGGTAAAATGGTAAATTTGATACAAGAATATAGGCCAAATGGAATAGCTGTAACGGACTTATCGGCTCAATTATGGTGTGAAAAGCAATTAGAATTTTCACTTGAAAAAGGAAGAAAAGAAACAGAAGAAATGCGAACAGGTAAAGATAGACATAGAGAACTACACGAAGAAATAGCTGTATTAGTCAAAGTTGAACCAAAAACACTTGTTGATTCAATTGCATTAAGATTGCATAATTCCCAAGTCGGATTAAAAAGATTAATTTTTACTGGCATGACAAGAGAAATTCCACTTTTTGGGAAAATCAACTCCTTATTTCTTATGGGCATAACCGATGAATTGATTTTTAGAAATAATAAGTTCTACATTTTGGATACAAAAACTAGACAAAAAAGATCTATGCCATCAGAAGCACAAAAAAGAACTACACGATTTCAATTAATGCTCTATAATAAATTAATCCAAGATTTAATTGACAAAAAATTTACAACGGAAGATTTGTTAAATTTCTATAGTTTTATACCTTCAGACAAAATATCAGATGATTTTAAAAAACAAATAAACAAGATTGGAGATAAAATAGAACCAAATATTAAAAGACTATGCAATGAGACTTTTGGTTTATTTCAAAAATTACCACTCCCAGAAAAGACAATGAAAATAAGATATGAGTTTCAACAAAACAAGCAATTAATAGGGGAAGATGAATTTAATTTTGATATTGCCAGTTTTCAAAGAGATTGTAATTTTGTTGAAGAATTCTGGTTAGGTAAAAGAAAAGCTATTCCTGTAGGAATTAACAATGCGTGGAAATGTAATTATTGTGAGTTTAATGATATATGTGAAGTAAAACCAAAATCTTAGTTAAGTGTGCCCCTTAATTCTTGTTCTTGATTGCTCACCATGTTCGCTGAATGGAACGCCCCCGAAAAAACTTTTCGGACGAAATCCGACCCCACGTTGTAGGGTCGGAGAGCATAACACCGCGCGGATATGTTATATCCAATTTCAAATTTTTCTGGATAATCAAATCTTTTTGTATATTGCAATAACAATAATGGCAGGCAAACACGGGTTTTCTTGGTGAAAACCCTACTCACAAAGGATTTTCCCCACACTTCGCATGGGAAAAATCCTCTGCATTC
>CAZGTJ010000105.1:0-4856 GCA_964528545.1 uncultured Methanosarcinales archaeon | reverse complement strand
TGATGAGAAGTGCCGCAAAATGGCAAAGCAAGCAGGTAATCGACGCCGAGAATTACTACAAGGGCAGAGACGTATTTAAAATTATAAACACTTCAAAATTAGCATCTCCTTTAATTGTAATTGACCCTGTGCAAAAGGATAGAAATGCCGCAGCAGCATTAAGCGCGGAAAAATTTGAATCTTTCAAAAAATCCTGCCAGGAATTTCTCAAAAGCCCGTCAAAAGAATTCTTCGAGCAGAAAAGCTTGGAGGAATCATTCCGCAAAGAGAAAAGAAAAAACAAGATTGTGGTTGTAAGCTTAATTCCACTGGCTGGAAAAATTGACGTAGTTGGCAGCAAATTAATGAAGGCGTACGAATTTCTTGCCAAGGAAATGCAAAGAAATGAATTTAAAATAATCAAATCAGGCTGGGAATGGAGCGAAAAAAAGGAAGCAAGGATTTATTTCATGCTCGGTAACAAGAAGCTAAACAGGATAAAGATAATAGAAGGCCCTCCTCTTGAGATGAAAGCGCATGTTGGTAACTTTAAAAAATTGCACAAAAGGACATTTGCCAAGTCGCTCAAAATATTTGCAAGGGAAAAGAGAAAATACCTAAATCCCGAAGACTTGCTTGGGAATCTGATCAAAAACGAGTATGTAAAGCAAAGAAGCAAGTCGGCAAATGTGGATCTTTTATGATGAAGGCAGTAATTCTCGCGGCAGGCAAATCGACAAGAACGTACCCATTGACATTAACAAGGCCCAAGCCTCTTTTGAAAGTTGCAAACAGGACAATCATCGAGCATAATCTTGACAGTCTGGATGGAATTGCCAGCGAAGCGATAATAGTTGTCGGATACAAAAAGCAGATGATAAAGGATTTTCTGGGAAGCAAATACAAAAAAATAAGAATAATGTATGTTGAGCAAAAAGAGCAATTGGGAACCGGTCATGCGGTTTTGCAGGCTGAAAAATACGTGAAAGGCAGATTTATCGTGATGATGGGGGATGATGTATATTCAAGGAGTGACATAAAAAGATGCGCCAAGAGCAGGTATTCGATCTTGGTCACCAGAGTGAAGAATCCTGAAAGTTTTGGAGTCGTGATAGAAAGAAACAACATTCTTGTCGATATTGTTGAGAAACCAAAGGAACTCGTCTCTGATCTTGCGAACGCCGCATTGTACGTGTTTGACAGGAAGATTTTCGCTTATTTAAAGGACTTGGAAAAAACGGAAAGAAACGAGTACGAGCTTCCTGACGCAATAAGGCTGCTTTCCAAGAAAGAAAATATTTTTTGCGTTAAAACAAAAAAATGGGCGCCAATCGGATATCCCTGGGATTTGCTGAAGGCCGACAAGGAACTAAGGAAAGGGAAAAGCGTTGTTGGGAAAAATTCCAAAATCAGGGGCAAAATAGATAATTGCTCAATTGGAAATAATTGCACGATACTGGGAAATGTTTCGAGTTCAATGGTTTTTGACAACACCTTTATAGATGATGAAAGCACTGTACAATCCTCAGTCATTGGCAATGACGTGTATTTTAAGGGAAAAATAATAGCCGAAAATGCGTATTCTGTTGTAAAGGATAAAAAAATTAAAGCAGGAAGGTTTGGAGCTGCAATAGGAGACAGTTCGAAATTGAGACATGTCACCATAAAGGCGGGGTGCAAAATAAGCCCTAAGACTAGATTGGAAAATATTGATATAAAGAGTGATATTTGATGATTGTTGAAAAAATTGCAGAGTACATCATCTTAGGCATGTCTGTTCTTGGATATTTTGGACTTTTTATTCTGATGGCACTCGAAAGCATGATAGCCCCTGTGCCTAGCGAAATAGTAATGCCATTTGCAGGTTATCTTGTTTTGCAAAATAAATTTAATTTCTGGATTTCACTTCTTGTCAGCGGGCTCGGCTCGATAGCAGGTTCTTTGGCATCATACTACATCGGATTATATGGAGGAAGGCCCCTTGTGCTTACATTTGGAAAATATCTTTTGCTTGACGAGGAGCACCTTGATTGGACAGAAAAATGGTTCAAGAAAAGGGGAGAGGCAACAATTTTCATAAGCAGGTTTGTTCCCGTGGTGAGGCACTTGATTTCAATTCCGGCGGGCATCGCGGAAATGAACATCAGCAGGTTTATCGTCTATACTTGTATAGGGGCTACAATCTGGAACTTTATCTTGCTTTACGCAGGGTTCAAGCTTGGGGACCATTGGAATAAGATCCACGAGTACTCGCAGCAACTTGACTTGCTATTTTTGGCTGCGCTTGTATTGTTTTTGATGTATTTTGTATGGAAGCACCATAGGAAGAGAAAATGACGAATAAAATTAGGATAATCATCGCTGCAATCTTGCTGGGCGTTGTTCTCGCCTCATTTAGTTTTGACAGCGCTTTGAGCGAATTTTTCAGCGGACCAAAGATAAATGCATTCGGAGCATTTCTAAGCGTTATCACCAATTTCAGCTTTGTCGCTGTTTTTTTTGTCCTTATTCCAACTATCATATTTTATAATAAAAAGAAGAGACAGGAGATCCTGATATTATGGCTCCTCGCAACGCTTTCCACTGCGGTTTCATTCCTTATGAAAATGATTTTTGCCAGGCAAAGGCCTCTCGAGACGTTGAGCTATCCTTTTTTTCATGCGCTTGACTATTCGTTCCCGAGCATGCACGCTATGGTAATATTCTCGATTCTTCCGCTGCTTGTCAAGATGCTGCCAAGGCAGAGGAACTTTTGGGTTTCCATGGCATTTTTGATAGCATTCAGCAGGATTTATTTTGATTTTCATTTCATTAGCGACGTCATATTCGGAGCCGTTTTTGGATATATTACAGGAATATTGATAATAAAATTCAGTGAAAAATATGCAAAATCCAAAAAAAGAGAAATTCAAGCTAAGCAAATTTGAGCTAAAGAGGCAGATGTTTCATCTCCTTCTTGGAATCCTGATAGTTGCGCTGCTTCTCTACGACGTGCTTAATACTTGGATAATCATGCTGCTTATTGCTTTTGGGCTTCTTGTTTCCTTTTTAAGCAGGAAGGCAAGAATTCCGGTAATTGGTTGTATGTTAAGGGAATTCGAAAGGGAAGAGGAGCTTAATCACTTTCCTGGCAAAGGGGCGATATTTTATTTCATCGGGGTTTTTTTCGCATTGCTTTTTTTTGAAAAGGAAGTGGCAATGGCCTCAATCATGGTTCTTGCCTTTGGCGACTCTGTTTCGCACTTGTACGGGCTCCATTATGGAAGGATAAAGCATCCATTGTCGAGCAGCAAATTTCTTGAGGGCACTGCAGCCGGCTTTGTAGCGGGATTTTTTGGAGCGCTGATTTTTCTTCCATGGCATGAAGCCTTTTTTGCCTCTTTCGTAGCGATGTTTGTCGAGGCCATGGAAATAAGGATTGGGGCGCAGCAAGTCGATGATAATATTGTAGTGCCGCTTTTCGCAGGTTTTACAATCTGGGTAATAAGGGCATTGGGAATATAATCACTTGAAAAAATAAAATATAAATATAAGTTGCTAAAAGAATATAACTGTGGGTTTTTGTTTAATAGAGAATAATGATATAACTATAAAGTAGTGAATGATTGGAAAGATTTAAAAAGATGTTAGATTACTGATTATAACATGGCAGATGAATTGAATTTAGCCACACTTTATCAATTGAAGTATAATTTAATTTCTTTCTCTCAACCAATGCGTGAGGTTTGTCATGAAATATCCCAAATCGCTGTTTTAGACGTGAATGTCCTTCTTCTTGGTGAAAGGGGCGTAGGCAAGGATTTAGTCGCAAGAGTAATAAGTGGAGAAAGTAAAAGAAGAGGCCATTTCGCTTACATAAACTGCACTACAATCCCTGATGAATTATTGGAAAGCGAGCTATTCGGGCATGTAAAGGGGGCTTATACAGGAGCAATAACCACCAGAAAAGGAAAATTTGAATACGCCCAAGGCGGAACAATATTTCTAAACGAAATAGGCGATATGGGACACAATTTGCAGGCTAAATTGCTTAGAGCTGTAGAAGATAAAGTAATGACAAAAGTCGGCCAAGACGAAGAGACTAAGATAGATGCACGAATTATTGCGGCTACAAACAAGGATTTACACAAGGCAATGGGAGAAGGAACTTTTAGAGAAGATCTTTATGATAGACTAGCAGTCGCTGTAATAAAAATTCCACCTTTAAGGGATAGAAGAGAAGATATTCCCCCTTTGATTATGTATTTTTTAGAACGTTACCAAAACAAACATGAAAAAGATGTTGAACCATTCACAACTAAAGAAATTATGACATATATGAATTATGAATGGCCCGGGAATGTCAGACAGCTAAGAAATGCTGTTGAAAGAGTGGTGGTTAAAAGAAGGGACAAAGTTGCCGTGCTGGAGGAGATAACAAAAGAGGTAGGCAATGTTGATAGACGAAATGGTTTTAGTACCGATTCGGCTTCCATTTATGGAGCAGATGGCGGCATAATGAGATTGGACGATTTAGCAAGAAGGCACGCATTAGCTGTTTTAGAACATTTTGGAGGTGACTATACTAGAACTGCACGCGCACTTGGCATCTATCCTAAGACTTTGTACAGGAAATTACGTGAATACGGGGTAAAGTAAATTTTGCCAACATATTTATATATAATACTCCTTTTTCTCCAAGGTTTAAATTTTTCAAAATGCTGGCAGAACAACTAAAAGAAATTCTTGCAAAAAGCAAGGACCCTTTTACAGATATTACAGGGCAGGAGGATGCCAAGCAAAGCCTTAAGTCTGCTTTGCTCATGAACAGGCACGTGATTATAGTCGGCGCTCCGGGCATCGGAAAAACGACTCTTGCAAAGAACATTGCAAAGCTG
>CAZGTJ010000104.1:0-4919 GCA_964528545.1 uncultured Methanosarcinales archaeon | reverse complement strand
GAAGCGTTGGTGTTGAGTTTTTTACCCAAATAATCAATTACCCTGAAAGCGCTATTTTAGGGGTTGGAAGAATGATGGAAAAGCCAGTTGTGAGAAGCGGCAAAGTTGAAATTAGAAAGATAATGCCACTGTCTTTAACGTATGACCACCGGATTGTGGACGGCGCGCAGGCCGCAAGGTTCATGACGAACTTGATTTCTCGATTGCAGCTTTGCGATTTTCAAAGCAAGGGCTGACTCATTTCATAAAAAGCGGCAAAATGGATTATAGGAAAATAATCATAATCAGCTTTTTGCTTTTTTTATCTTCATGCTCCGTTTTCGTGAAAAATGAGAATGCCAAAAATTTCGGCACGGGGCTCGAGGCAAGGCTAAACAAGCTGTTTCTTGAAAAATCGTCGCAGACTAAATTTTACATTGAAAGCTACATGAAGGGAAAAGACGCTTCCGCGGTCAATCAGAATATTTTAAGAAACCAGAATGAAATTGCAGATGAATTTGGATTTTATTATGGAAAAAATGCTTCTTGGAAATTAAGCGTGCTTCTAAAAGAGCACATAGACATACAATCAGATGTGGTAAAATTTGCCAAGGAAAAAGATGCTGCAAGCTATAATGGCGCAGTCAAAAAATGGCAGAACAATGCAAATGCAATTGCCGGCTTTCTTAGCGGACTAAACCCGAATTTGAACCGCCAGGAAATAATCGATGTCTTGAGCAGCCACCTGCTGGCGATTCAGGACGAAATCAATGCGCAAATGAGCAGCGACAGGAAAAAAGAAAAAATTGCATTCAGCCAATTAAATAAAAATGCAGAATTGGTTGCGGAGAAATTCTCAGAGGGAATAATAAAACAATTTCCAGAAAAAGTAAGATAACTACTTGTAAATATCCCACTTATTGCCCCAGTCGCCTATTTTGTGCAGGATTGGGACCATTTCCTCCCCCATCGCTGTAAGGGAATAATATTTTCGGTTTTTTTCCACTTTTACCTCGATAACTTTCTTGTTCATCAGAAACTTCAGGTTTAACGCCAGTGTTCTTGAGCTTAACTTCGAGAGCTTTTTGAGCTCGTTAAAGCCAAGGCTGCTCTTTTTTACCCCATTGCCATCGAGGTACCTTACTATAAGGAGTCTTGGAGTTGTTCCTACAACTTTAATTGATTCTGTCAAAGGGCAAATTTCATTCATAAGCATAAGGAGCGATAATTATATTTATAAAGCTTTACTTTGTAAACTTAGAGAATCAAGCTTTAATTTCAAAAATTCCCTTTGCTGGCCAAAAACCACAGTTATAGATGAGATGGAATTCCGATGCTTAAAGGCAGTTTTAATTTCCCCTCTCGACATAGCAGGCTCCCTTGTTTTTGGCGATAGAGCCGGGAGGCAGTTCGAGCCTTGAATATTTTTCTTTTGCAAGCCTTTCCGAGCGGAAAATTTCGTACTCCGAGAGCTTTCCGGTTTGTATTTTCTTGCCAAATGTAAAGCTCATTTTAAGCGATTCGTAAACTTTTTTTTCGCTTGTTTTTTTAAGCCGGCATATTGACGTGATTTTTTCGTCTGATAATTCTGGAGAGATATTCATTATTTTTGGTATCAGGTTATCATCGATCGAATAAACAAGCGTTCCGTGCTGGAGATAAATTCCATGCTCCATTGCCTTGGCCGCATTTCCTGAAATTTTTTTTCCTTTCACAAGTATGTCATTTTTGTTTTCTATTGTGCCCCTGATTCTCAGGTCTGCGAGAGAGTCCAAAAGCCAGTCGCAAATCTGCCTGTATGCAACATCTATGCTGTAGCCAAACGTTCTTATGTGCGCAATGACAGAATAAGTAAAATCTTTTGTGCCGTGGAAAACGGCCCTTCCTCCGGTCATTCTTCTTACGACATCCACATTGCGCCTTTTGCACTCTTCAAGATTTATCTCCTGCTCGTTTTGGTATGCGCCTATGGATACGGATGGATTTTTCCATTTGTAGAACCTGATTGTTGGAAGCGAGCTTCCTTTCGCAACAGCTTCGTAAATTGCATGGTCTATTGCCATGTTCATTGCCGCGTCATGCGGCTTGATTTCAAGCAGTCGCCATCGCATAAAAGCAATTTAAAATTCCACTTTAAATATTTTATGATATGCCGGGCTTCGGTGAAAATGCAGTTGTGGTCAATCTGATAAGAGTCATAGAAAATAATGGCAAACGAAATCGAAAACGCTTTCTCGAGAACCTTATTGGTACACATAATCCTCTCTTGTTTTCCTGTTGACATCGGGATGCAGCTTGAATTTGTATTTCATTGATTTTGGAATTTTTCTCAATTCTTTCTCGCTATAATCCCCCAAAAGTCCCTTGGATAACTCAAGGTAGTCAAGCTTGGATGGATTTACCATCATCAGGGCCGCGGCTATCGCATCCACCTCAACCGCGTCATTTCCTGCTGCAGCAAGGCCTAGGTTTTTCACAGTGTCCCCTCTTGTAGGCCCTCCCCCTTCCATTGTGTACCTCAGCGCCTCTGTTATATAGCAGGAATCAAAAAATGACTGCACAATCATGTTCATCTGCCGGATAACTTCAGAAAGCTGATAATGGTAAACAGTCTTGTCCGGGTGCGAAATGAGCCCAAATTGGTTCTTCATGCAGTTGGTAACTTTTGTGTCATGAAAGAAGTGGCTCTTCAACTTTGAAAGCCCTATGTAAAGTGCATCCGCATCAAATTCCTCCGGCAAAGTATTGTAAAATTCCGGAAAAATATTTTCTGATTTTTTTCCAAACTTTTTTCTTGTTTTTTCTTCCACATATTTAGGCTCGAGCTTTTTTGCCCTCGTTATATTAAGGGCTTTGACGTTTTTGCTTTTCTCGATGATATTTTTTATTCCTGAAGATTCGAGCGACAGCTCGAATCCCGCCTTTTGCTCCTTTTCGTCATAATCCGGCTCGTTCATTTCCATTCTCTTGCGCGTTTTCCAGATTGTTTCAGATTCAGCGATTAAAATCTGCTTTTTTGAAAATTCCCTTACGTACTTGACAAGCTCCCAGACAATCAGCGGGTCTGTAATCGAGCCAATGGTATAATGCTGCATTGAAACAATGTTTGGCTTGACTATTATTTTGTCGGCGCTTCCAATCTTGTTTTTTATGTCAAGAAAATCAAATAATTCAATGCAGGCTTTTCTTGCCTCATTTTTTCTTGCCTTCACAATCAGGCTTTTTCCGACATTAAGCCTTTTCATTTTTGAGTAGTTCCTTTACGAGGCAGGCTGCAATTTCCCTTTTTTTAGGGAATGCGGAAATGCTTATTTTGAGATGAAAGCATTTTCCAGAATCGGTAAGGCATAATTTTCTTTCCACTGTCCATTCGCCCTTGTCAAACCTTATAAAAAAGTCGAGGTTTTCATCAAGCCTTGACTCAATCTGCCCGGCAATTATCTCTTTTTGGGCTTTCGTCATCTTATCCAGCAGGTTCTCAAGAAATTGCCTTACAAGGTTTTGTTTTGCGAGTATTGCCTCAAAGATTTCTATTTTTCTTTCATTAAATCCTGTCGCATTTGTTTTTTTCAGTGGTATTTTTTTCTCGTCAAGACTAAAGGGAAAAAATGACAGGAATGCCTCCTTGATTTTGCCGCTATCCTCCTCGGGATAAGAAAAAACGCTTAATTTTATGGAGTTGGCAAATTTCATTATAAAACTGGATTTTTCTATATTTTTTCAAGAACGCTCATCAAGTTCCATATCTGCGTTCTTGTATACGCCTGCAGGTTAACGTCGCTTGCAAGCTCGTCTAGCTTGCTTACTGCCTTGTTGATTTTAATCGGCATTTCATTGTTCTCCTTTAACGTGGCAATAACCAGTTGTATCTGTACCCTTACATTTCTTGGAACTGTGCTGTCATCTTGTATCTCCGCAAGGCTGTTGACAATGCCATCCATCTGTGTGGTTTGCGCTTCCATCATTCCTCTTTCTTTATTTTCTTTAGAATCTCTGCCTGCAGTTTTGAAGCTTTGTCCCTTACCTGCACTTCCTGCTTTTCCATTGTCTTTATCCTCAGTTCAAGCATCTCTTTCCTTGACTGCAAATCTGACTTAAGCTCGTTCTTGTCCGACTCGACCATGATGTTTCCGACTATCTTGTAGGCTTTGTCTGTCCCTTCCAGCTCGCTTAGAGCGGAATCAACTTCGACAAGCTGCAGCTGGAACTGCTGCTTTTGCCCGAGAAAACTTTGAAGGCTCTGCTCAAACATCTGCAATTGGCCAATCTTTTGCTCGGTTTCTTTTTCCATCTTCAGACAAACGCATCTATTTCGAAATTATTTCAAAAATCTATCGCGCCCGAACCTTTGTTGTGACGGTTCTTGGCTTGAAAAGCATCTTGCTTCCACAGTACGGGCACCTAATCCTTTTTCTTAAATAATCCATTGCAACCTTCTTGTTGCAGTCAAAGCACTTGTACTCAGCCATTTTCCTCTTCCTCTGAAGCCTCTGCTTTTGCCTCTTCCTGCCCTTCAACCACAACCGGCTCTTCTATAGCCGGGGCCTCTTCTTTTGTGGTGATTCTTGTGGTTACAGAGTACGCCTTTCCCGTGAACTTTGCACTGCACTTCCTGCATTGCCATATCCCCAGCGACACTCTCTTGACTGCATTCCTGCTGCAGTATGGGCACTTGTGCAGCTTTCTTTGCTCGGTCTCTATCTTTGAGAATTTAAGCTTTAGCTTTCTTCCGTATCTTGAGCCGAATCTTTTTACGCTTCCTAATCTTTCATGAGTTATTGCCATTTTTAATAAATTATCGCCCTTGTTTTTGCGTTCTGTAAAAATTGGGTAGATTGCCTTTCAAATGGGGCTGCCCGGAATTTCATCAACTTTTAAAAAGTCCATTTTGAACCGGGGTCTTCTGGTCCCAAACCAGAAAGGATGTGTCCAAGCTACCC
>CAZGTJ010000103.1:4640-4973 GCA_964528545.1 uncultured Methanosarcinales archaeon | reverse complement strand
AGTTTCATACTTACAATTAACTTGTCGTAGGGAAATAGTTTCTGGATAACACAGATTTTCAACAAGGCAGCTTTATTGGTTGTTATGGAAAAATTTATAAATAAAGCATCATATTAAGACTCCATGAAAAAGCATTTAATCGCAATCTTTCTGGTGCTCCTCGTTATGCCGTTCGCTGCAAGCAGGCCTTTAGTCAAGGCTTTTAAGATTCCGGCAAACGCAATAAGAATTTCTGATGATGTTTACGACCTGGGCAAAGCCACTTTGAACGGCGAGGAGCTGCAGGGTTACTTGTTTGTCCACTACAAAAAGGGATATGCAAGAAACTCGGCC
>CAZGTJ010000103.1:0-4630 GCA_964528545.1 uncultured Methanosarcinales archaeon | reverse complement strand
GCGGGGCAAAATGGAAGGCAACAGAGCAGTACGTGCTTGATACTTCAAATATCGACAACATGAGCGATTCATTTGTTGCTTCTGTAACACAAGCAAGCCTGGATACATGGGATTTCCAAGTGGCATTCCAGATTTTTGGGCCAAGGGACACAAGTTCCGTTGTTGACGGCGTTGACACAGCTGCACCGGACAACAAGAATGAGATAATGTTTGGCAACATTTCAGAGCCCGGAGTTATAGGCGTAACCACGGTCTGGGGCATTTTTGGCGGAAACCCAAGAAACAGGAAACTTGTGGAGTTTGATGCTGTATTTGACGATGTTGATTTTGCATGGGGAGACGCGACAATTGACCCTTCACTGATGGACTATCGGAATATAGCAGTGCATGAATTTGGCCACGCAGCAGGAATGGACCATCCAGCAAGCACCTGCACCGAAGAGACAATGTATGCTTATGCTTCTGAAGGAGAGACAAAGAAGCGGGATTTGAATACTGGCGATATTGCAGGGATAAAGAAACTGTATAAATGATTTCTTTTGATTTTTAATTAATCCAAGCTAAAAATAAATATGGGCCTAACCAGATTCGAACTGGTGACCTCCGGCTGGCCTCGAGAATCTTTGGAATTTTGATGTGTACCCAAAAATTTCATATAAGACATGCGCATTCAGATATTATTCTGAATTCGGCGCTCTAACCAGCCTGAGCTATAGGCCCGCAGGATTTAAGATTTAATCATAATTTAAAAGGTTTTCTGAATTAAAAAAGTAACTGTATAAATAATCGTGTCTTCGCTATAGAATCTTTAAGATATCATATTTGCTAGAAATCATCCTAAAAAAGAAAAAATCGAGAATGATCAAAGTTACTCTCGAATCACCTAAACTTTCCTTCCCTTGAAAGCCCTTCAACAGCCTGCCTCAGCTTCTCGACATGCTTCTGCAAGTCCTGCTGAAGCTCCTTGTACGCATTTGCACACAACGGATGGCCGTCACTTTCGGCATCTTTTATCGCATGCTGCTCTATCATATGCTCAATCTTCATAAGCTTATACATTAACTTTGTCTTAATATAGTTGCAGTTTGACATCATTTGTGTCACCTCTTTTTTGGCAATCATTAAATGAGCTTGGTTAAATACTTTTCCTTTCTTTAAAATTTTCCACAATGTTTTTAAATAAGCGCTCGAATGAATATCCCATGATTTTAAAATCAAAAAAAACGGCATTGTTCTTGGTTTTGGCCATTTTGGCAATTGTTCTTGCAAGCTGCTCAAAAGCAGAGTGCAAATCCCAGTCTGACTGCGCTTCAAAAAAATGCAGCACTGCAAGATGCTCCGATTCAAAATGTGTGTACACCCAGCGGGCAAACTGCTGCGGAAACCTTGTCAGGGAGGCGAATGAGGATGGCAAGCCAGGAGACAAATGCACATGCCCCGAAGATTATGGAAAGTGCGAGGGAAGCGCGGATATTAAAGTCGGCTCAAAGACCATGGGCGCAGCGTATGCAAGGTATTATTGCGATGCCGATGAGAAATGCGTTTTTGGAGTTGACGAAAAGGCTGTGTCTCAGCAGAGCATTTTGAATGCAATTAATGTCGGATTTTTCAAGGCAAGCGCAGTTTTAAGGTACAACAAGCCCTTTGTAATAGGAAAGGATGCAATTGAAATCAGAATAACAGTCGATGATGCAAGCAAGGATTTGTCATTTCCAATCCAGCTTAACAAGGTTAAAATTCTCTACACGGGCTCAAGCTCAAGGATCGAGCAGCTTGTCGCAGAGCATGAGCTGGCAGATTCATTTGGCTCGATAGGCGAGGAAATTGTTGTCAGGGCCCCGTTGAATATGGGGTACAAGCCGCAGGAAATTGAGGAGAGCGGCTCTTTCAGGTTCGCCATTGATTACGTTTATTCCAAAAGGGTGGCTCAAGGAAAAGTCGACGGGCAAACCCAGTACGTCGAAGAGCAGGTCAGGGCAACTTACACTTCAAGCCCAAGCCCCGTATACCTGGTGAGGGCAGATGCTCCGCAATAAAAAAGGGATAGAGCTTTCGATGAATTTTATTGTCGTGATAATTCTTTCGATTGTCATTTTTGGCTTTGGAATTCAGTTCATATCAAGGCTTTTTACGCAGGGGACTGACATCACCAAGATGAGCGAATCGGAGCTTGATGAAAAAATAAGAAACATTGTTTGCGAAGGCTCCGAGAGGGTTTGCATTGCAGACGAAAGCATCCGCGTTGGACGGAAGAGGATAGGATATTTTGGTATAAAAATTTTCAATATACTTGAGGGGCAGAACTTCGATATTGCTGTTTCAAGGCCGAATCCTTCCGGCTATAGAAGGGACAAGTCTGAAATCTACAGCGATAATCTTGTATGGTTCCCCCAGCAAAGGACAGTCTATATAGGGGCAAATGAAGAGAGAAAGATAGCAGTAGGCATTGAGGTGCCGTCAAACGCAACGCCCGGGACTTACATTTTTGACGTCGGCATAAAATCGCAGGAAGGCTCGGATTATGCGCGAACGCAGAAATTGTATGTTGAAGTTTTCTCGTGACAAAATGAAGCCGAAAAATGGCAGATTACGCTTACAGCGTTCATCTTGACGGGCAATCGTTCGATTCCTTTATAGAAAGGAACGGTTAATCCAGCCACAAATTTTTATTTTGCAGCCTCGACTATTTCTGCAAAGCTTTTTGCGTCCAATGACGCGTTTCCAACAAGCGCCCCATTAATATTTTTTTTCTCAAAGAATCCATTTGCGTTCCCGGGCTTTACAGAGCCCCCGTAAAGAATCATTGTCCTGCTTGCATCTCCTGTTATGGCATCCATTACCTTTCTTATAAAGATGTGAGTTAGCTCAGCATCCCCGGGAGTTGCAGGCATAATTGCCGCATTACCTCTTGATATCGCCCAGACCGGCTCATAGGCGATAATTACCCTATTGCTTCCTTTTATTTCTCTTAAGCATTTTATGAGCTGGTTTTCAATCACATCCTCTGTCTTTGACCTCTGCCTTTGCTCAAGTGTCTCACCGACGCATAAAATCGGCCTTAAGCCATTTTTCAGCGCAGCGCCGACTTTTTTGTTGATGATGTCATCAGTTTCATTGAAAAATTCACGCCTTTCCGAGTGGCCCAAAATAACATACTCGCATCCTGCATCTTTCAGCATTTTTGCAGATATCTCGCCTGTAAATGCGCCTGAATCCTCAAAATGCATGTTTTGAGCCCCAAGCTTTATGTTTGTCCCTTTTATTTCGTTTGCAACATCCCTTAACAGGGTAAATGCGGGGCAAATCACAACATCTGCTTTCTTGCCGCCGACTGATTTTTTTAGTTCCTTAATGAAGGAGATTGCTTCGCCATGTGCCTTGTTCATCTTCCAGTTTGCCGCAATTAGTCTTTTCATTTTCAAAATTAAATATCACTCGCTTATGAAAAATAACTTTGACTTTATGCAATATATATTCTTTTTGGTTTATGGAAATATCGCGCAATAGCTTTATCTTTTGTTTCTGAATAAAAGCAGCGCTCCAATAATTATTAGGACTGCTGAAACTGCAAGCACCAGCTTTGAAACCCTCAATCCTGCGTCCATGAACAGCTGCTCCGGATATATTTTGGTGATTATGTCATTCTGCGGGTCAAATGAATATGTCCCAGCGGTAAAAAACACCTGATGAAATTTTTCAAATGCAGCTCCAAAGCTGGAATTTATCATGAAAAACAGAGCTATTGAAATGAGGATTGCCAAAATCGCGCCGTAAACAATTATTTTCCCAAAAAAATTCAAAATGATCCCCTTGGCTCTTAAAAAAAACCCGGATGCCACCATCATTGACAGGAATAATGCGAGAGATACAAGCAAAACAAGTTTTGCGGCATTTATCATGCTTCTTACATCGGCAAGGTGCTGCTTTTCCTTCTCGTTAAACTCGCCAGGAAGGCTTGCGTCCTCGTTTTTCAAAAAGGAAAATACTTTCTCGTGGATTATTTTTGCATTGGGGACTTTCTGCTCTGATTTATACTCGAAAAGCTTTTCGTCAAAATAATTCTCATCGTTAAAGACGATATAAGATACAGAGAGATAAATCAGTATTGGAATGATTATGGCAAGAAAAATCTTGATGTAATTTAACAACTTCATTTCAGTTATCTGCAATTACCACATTCCTTTCTTCTTCGATTGCTTTCCTGATTGCGTCCTCGATTGATTTCTTTGAATGCTTCCTCGCAATCTTTTGCTCAAATTTCTGCCCGCTAAAAACCTGCCTTGCGGCATGAAAAGGAATCTCATCATCCTGTATATCATCTTTTTTTTGCTCTGAGAATGACTCTTCGAGCCCTGACTTTTTTCCGTCCATTTTGGATTCTTCGTCTTTTCTGGAATAATCCTGGCTTGAGCTTTTGTCATCGGAACCGTACCTTGATTCGTTGTACTTGAAATCGCTCTTAAAATCGCCGGCATTGCTATTTGAGGCGGCGTAACTATGGTCCAGTTTTTCCGTGTTCCAGTTAGACGTGTACATCTATGATGCAACCAGCCCATTCCATATGGGCTTTTTTATATTGTAGCCTCGCTTGATAAGCAGCTCGGCTTCTATGCTATTCCTCTCGAGAACC
>CAZGTJ010000102.1:576-5059 GCA_964528545.1 uncultured Methanosarcinales archaeon | reverse complement strand
TAGAGACAAAGGGATTTACGGCAACAATCAGCAGAGAAGGGCAGATTCAAAAAAAAGATATTTCAAACAAATATGAGTTGTCTTATAGGATGTGGTTTATCTACAAGAAACTTCATGAATGGATGTCTTCCGATGCTGGGAATCTCACTTCAAAGCTCTTTGACGCAATGTCAAGCAAAAGCTGCGAAGCAAGGGTTTGCTGCTGCGGCGGCGGAAGAAGCCTTTTGAATGAAGAGGGCCTTGACAAAATGATGCTAAAAGAAGCAGAAATAAGCAGTATCATCAATAACTCGCTCAAAAATCTTAATTCATTTTTTAACGGCACAAACGTAAAATGCGATTATTCCATAATCAAAAATCACATCGAAAATTATCCAAAATACATAAGGTGGAATGCAATAAATACAGGGGAAAACGCGTATGACTTTTACTGTGAAAGCGGCTGCGACACAAGCGGCAACTCTGTAAGCACGTTTGTTCCTCCAACTTTAGGGCCGGAAGATTTTTACGGAGTTGTTGGAGACTCGAGCACATACCCTTCGCCGGAAAGAGGTGTTGATGGAGGCTGTCCAACTACAAATGATTCTTTGCCAGATGTTGACCGGCGCACTAAGATGTACAATGCTTCGCTTGAGTTTCTCAACTATAAAGTCTGGAACAGCTCACAGGGGGAATCGGAATTGGTTGATTATAGTATGCCCGTGAATGAAATTGTAGGCTTAAACAAGATGTCGGCTTACCTTCTTAGCATAAAATGCCACGACACAGAAAAGTTGCTTGAAACAGAACAAGGAATAGAGGAGTTTACGCCAGAAATAAGATTAAGGTTCAATGTCCAGTTTGAATGCCCAACACAAATAAACCCTTTGATACATATTGAGCAAGAATGCGGCGGCGGGGAAGGCTCGAGCAGCGGACTTATGGTTCCTGAAATAGTATGCCCGTCCGCCAGCGTCTGTGCTGCAACATTTGGCGGCAGCGAGCTTTGCTGGGGCTGCAGCCCGACAGGTGAATGTATGCCTACTGAGAAATCCCTTTGCGGAAACTGCAAGATGTGCGATATGAACAGCGCTCAATGCGTTGCCAATACTGGAAAAGAAGGAACTCCATGCGGCGAGTGTGGAATCTGTGAAGCAGGAAATTGTGCAAGAGCCAGCGCAGGACAAAGGGAAGGTAATATATGCTACACAAACTGGGTTTGTAAGACAACATGCGACAGCCAGGGCTACTGCAAGGTTCCTGTCAATCAGGGTGAGCAGTGCGGACCCTTTTCATCAGCATGCACTTCAGTGGCTTATTATGGCACATGCACTTTGTCAGGCGACAAGCTTTACTGCAAAGGAACTCCGCCAGGACAGCCCGCAGGTGCAATTTGCTGCAACAATCAATGGTGCACCCAAAAATGCTGCCCGACTTTTGCGGGTGTAACCTGCCTTGATGTATGCCCAAGTTATGATTCAGGTTAACAAAAAAGAGGTTGAGAAAAATGAAAAAAAGCAAGAATTTTATTGGGCAGTCCAAGCAGTTGCTTGACAAATACCAACACTATGCACATGCGCACCTTTATTATGCAGGCGGGATATTAAGCCTTGCTTTGTTTTTTCTTACTTTAACGCAAGCCGTAATAACTCATGTTTCTGGGAATTTGTACCTTGCTTTTCTCCAGTATTTTATGGCTGTATTATTTCTTGCAATAGCAAGGCGATGCCATAGAAGGGGAAAGGTGCACTATTCTTACTAATAGCCATAGATTTGTATAATATCCTGAAGACTGCCCTAACTTGAATTCACGGAATAAATCCTGTAATGAATTTGACAGCCACCAGAGTCAGTATAACGCTAAGAAATATCATTGACAGAATAAACCACATCATGTTCTTGAAAATCTTCGAGGAAGCCTGCTCGCTTATTCCGTTTACCCTTTCAAATATGTCTTTTGTAAGCTTGTCGTAGAATTTGAAAAGGTTGTTATTAAGGTAGCCCACGTTATTGTTAAGGATATCCATCCTGGCAAGCAACTGGGCCAGCGATGCCTTGTTTATCTTTGCAAAATAATCGGTGATCTCGTGCAGCCTTTTTATTTCCTCGTGAAGCTCATCTCTTTCATGGGGCAACGAGTCAAGTCTTGCCTTAACATTCTCGAATGCGCTTTTGAGTATATCCGCGCTCTCGAGCATCTCTTTTGTAATGGTGTCCTGTGATTTTTTAAGAAACGATTCCACTTCGTTAAGCTTGGATATAGTCTCAAGAAGCTGCTTTTTGATGATTGCTTCGCCAGGGGTAATGGTGGCGTTTGGGTCGGCAATCAGCTTTTGGTTAAGGACTTCCAAATTTGTGTCTAAAACCTTTATCTGCTCCTGAATGTCCTGGATATCGGTTTTTTTTGATTTAAATAAGTCCATCGGGGTGTGACTCCAAACAAAAGAATTTAAACATTTCTTACCATTACATAATAGTGTATATGGCATATCTGCATTTAGAGGTCAAAGCGGAATCTTTATATATCAAAACAAATCCCTTGTTTTTTTAATGGACTTTAAAAACAAGGATATAATTTCTATCGAAGACTTTTCAAAAGAAGAGATATTGCATATTCTTAAGGTCACGAGGCAAATCGAGCAAAAGCCCAAGAGCAATCTTCTCAAGGGAAAAATTCTTGCGACATTGTTCTTCGAGCCGTCTACGAGAACAAGGCTTAGCTTTACTTCTGCAATGGAGCAGATGGGGGGAACTGTGATTGGGTTTTCATCTGCAGGCGCAACGTCTGTCCAGAAAGGCGAGTCGTTGTGGGACACCATAAAGATGATGGAACAGTATGCCGATGCAATTGTTGTCAGGCATCCTCTTGAAGGGAGCGCGAGGCTTGCGGCAGAGGCCTCGAAGGTTCCTGTTGTGAATGCAGGCGATGGGGCAAACCAGCACCCGACCCAGACTTTGCTTGATATGTACACAATCCAGAAAATAAGAGGCAGGCTCGAGTCTCTTCACATAGGATTTGTGGGTGATTTAAAGTACGGAAGAACTGTCCATTCACTTGTGATTGCAATGTCGCATTTCAATCCTACATTCTATTTCATAGCGCCTGACGAGCTGCAGATACCGGAGCATTACCTTGACGAGTTGTTCCGGAAAAAGGTCAAGTACCACAAGACATCCGATTTAAACAGGTTTGCAAAGGAGATTGACATGCTTTACGTCACAAGAATACAAAAGGAAAGATTTCCAGACCCTCTCGAATATGAAAAATTCAAGGGAGTTTATCGAATTGACATGGACTTTTTGCAGAATGTGAAAAAGGACATGAAGATTATGCACCCGCTGCCGAGGGTTGACGAGATAGATAAAAGCGTTGATTCAACAGAGCATGCAGCTTATTTCGAGCAGGCCGCCAATGGCGTACCGGTAAGGAAAGCGTTATTATCATTAGTGCTCGGAAAATTAAAATAATAAAATGCCAAAAATGAGTCGTTAATGCCAAAGAAGAAAAAACAAAAGATAAAAGCAAAGAAGGCAGTTTCGATGCAAGCTCCAAGAAGGGAGATGAGCATCTCTGCGATAGATGATGGAACTGTAATAGACCACATTCCTACAGATGCCACCTTTAAGGTAGTTGAAATCCTGAAACTGGAAAATCATAATGGAGTTGTGTCGATTGCAACAAACCTTCAAAGCAAAAGTCTTGGCAAGAAAGGAATTGTGAAAGTCGCTGGCAAAAGCCTGACGCAGGAGGAAGTGAACAAGATAGCGATTGTCGCGCCGGACGCGACTGTAAACATAATAAAGAACTTTGACGTCAGGGAAAAGATAAAAGTAAAGACTCCTGACATCATTGACAACGTGGTGAAGTGCTCAAACCCAAATTGCATAACAAACCACGAGCAGATCCCGACTAAATTCTATGTTGTAAGAAAAGAGCCTTTGAAGCTCAGGTGCCACTACTGCGAGAGAATAATGCCAAAGGATGACATTGAGATTGTCTAGCAATAAAAATAAGCAATATTTATATACTTCTTTTTCAGATTCCATAGAATGCAAAAAAAAAGCCAGTTGATAACTGATTTTCTGGTTTCATACAGCTGGGTGATTTTGGCAGTTGTAGTTGCCGTAATCGCCATTTCCTACTTTGGAATTCTTAACCCAAACAAAATTTTTCCTGACAAATGCATTCTTGGCTCGGAGTTCTCGTGCAAGAATTATGTTATAGGAAACAATGGAATTATGCTTTCTGTAATTAATAATGTGGGCCACCCTGTATCTATCGATGATTTTGAGCTAAAGGTCGATCAAAAGCCGATTGACTGCAGAATGCTTATGGTCAGCAAAGTGTGGGAACCTGGGAAAATTAATGATATTGCCGCTGTGTGCAACTTTTCGAATTCTGGTTTAACGGACAAGAACAAAGAAGCGCTGGAAATGGAAATAACTTATCACAAAACGGCAAGTTCAGAGGAGTACAGTTATACGGCAAGCGGAGAGGCTTTAC
>CAZGTJ010000102.1:0-566 GCA_964528545.1 uncultured Methanosarcinales archaeon | reverse complement strand
ACTTACCATGACATCCCACTGCCATCCATCTCCCTAAATGACGGGCTTGTAGCTTATTTCCATTTTGACGATGCAGAAGGGACAACTGTTCAGGACGATTATGGACACTCAATGAGCCTATCTGGAGCAACTATCGCTTCGTCGAAATGCAAGAGTGGAAAGTGCTTGTACCTCGATGGGCTGGAAAATTACGCTGAGATACCGTCTTATGACGATTTAAGATTAAGATATTATACAGTAGCCTTTTGGGTGTATCCGGAAATAGGCTACCAGTATAATGCAAGGGTTATTGGCAAAAACCTACCAGACCAGACGACTGATATGTTTATTGATATGTACCGAGCAAACGAGCCAGATTACGATAGCATGCTTTCGTTTATGCAATGGAATGGGAACTTCCAAAATGGAGTGGGTTCAGATGCAGAAAAAAACAAGTTGTCCTTGATAGTTGCTTCAGTCAATGAAACCCAAATGCACATATACGGCCCTATGGGAGAATGGATAACCTATGATGAAAATATGGCAACAAGGGATATTTATTCTTCTCCATTGAGAATCGGAAGGCC
>CAZGTJ010000101.1:0-5109 GCA_964528545.1 uncultured Methanosarcinales archaeon | reverse complement strand
TACCACACAAGAAACGATAAAAGTGAGTATCTTAGCGAAGGAACAATGAGAATGGTGAGCGATGTTCTTGCAAAGACACTGAAGAAGTTTGACAAGAAACCCGGTTAACAAGAACTTCCATAAATTTTTCTTTTCCTGATAACTTATAGGCTGCTTTTGTCAATTTAAATTTCCAAAAGCTTTATAAATCTTAAACAAGCTGAAAATAGCACAGATGGTAATTGCAAAATTAAAGAGGTTTCTGGAAAACCAGGGCAGGAAGATAAGCGGGCTTAGAAAGGAAAAAATGCAGATTGAGTCTTTCAGGGAAACCGAGGAGATGAGAAAAGCTGAGGAAATGAAAAGGGAGGCTGACAGGCTGGCGCAGCTAAAGCAGTTCAGCGCCGCGATCGAGGAATACAACAAGGCGCTTGAATATTACCCATACAAGGGAAATGAGCAGGACCTGTTCAAGAACGCGTCCGAATTTCTCTTCAAGTGCAATTACAACATTGCAGCGTGCTATTCTTATCTTGACAATTTCGACAAATCGATAGAGTATTTTGACAAGTCCCTCAAAATCGAGCAGGCGACCGATGAAAACAAGGTAAGGGCATTTATGGGAAAGGGAAGCTGCTTTTACAGGAAAAGGCTTCTTGTCGAGGGCCGCTACAGGGGAGCTTACAAGGTTTCTGTCGAAGGAGAGCTTGAAATGGACAGCGAGATGGCCCAGGAATACAAAAAAGAGGACGAAAAGAAAAATTTCATCGGAGTTGCGCATGAATGCTTCACGCAGGCTTCTGATCTGGACCCGGGAAACGTCGAGTCGTGGTACAGCAAGGGGCACATGGAAGTCCTGATGGGAAAAATAAAGGAGGCAGTGCAGTCGTTTGACAAAGTCATCAGCCTTAACAAAAACTTCGAGAACAGGGAAGCAGTGCCTTTGTTTGACGAAATCAAGAAGGAGAAAGGAATTGCGGTAAAAGTTTCTGAAATAATGGACAGGATGGAAAACGCAGAGCCGATGTACAGGACAAAGACAGGCCACATGGTCAAGACCAAGGCCGAAATGATGATTGCAAACTTCTTATTTGACAATAATCTTTTGTTCCAGTACAACACGATTGCGACGTGGGCGGAGAAGGACGATTTCAGGGCAAACTTTTATGTTCCAAAGCTTGACCTTTACATAGACCATTACCCGTATGATAATCTTAAGGACTACCAAAAGCTGATGAAGGCAAGAGTCAAGCAGTACGATAGGCACAAGAAAAAATGCATTTACCTTACTTCTGAAGATGAAAAAAACATAGAAGACGCAATAAGGCTTAAGATGAAGCCGTACATCATTCTTTGAGCATAAACATAAAAATCCCGAATAAAGCACCACTGGACATTCTTCCACATTATGTTTATAAAAGAAGTATGCCAAAAATTCGCTCATGATAAGGAGCAGTTTTGTTTTTCTTGATGGGATAGGCAGTGTGAAAGAGCGCAGGATATGGGAGAGCGGTGTTACTGACTGGGATTTATTTCTCAATAAGCATAAAATCGAAGGCGTCTCGAGCCATCGCAAGGCCTATTATGACAGGAAAATCCATCAGGCAAAAAAAGCGCTTTATAGCATGGACTCGACATATTTCATGAATGCGCTCCCCCAATCCGAGACGTGGCGTTTGTACGATTTTTTCAGGAGTGAGGCAATTTTTCTTGACATAGAAACCACTGGCTTGAGCAGGAATTTTGACGACGTGACAGTCATAGGACTCTATGACGGAATAAGCACAAAGACAATGATACAGGGAATCAACTTTGACCACAGCGCACTAAGAAAGGAGCTTGAGAAATACAAGCTTATAGTGACTTTCAACGGGGCATCTTTTGATTTGCCTTTTATCAAAAAAAGATACCCCAATTTAATTCCCAATGTGCCGAATTTCGATGTAAAATGCATATCCGGAAAACTAGGGCTTTCAGGAGGTTTGAAAAGCATTGAAAGAGAACTCGGAATAAAAAGGACAGAACCCATAGGAGGATTTTACGGCGGCGATGCTTTAACGCTTTGGAGAATGTACCGAGGCAGCGGAGACGATTATTATCTGAATTTGCTCGTTGAGTATAACGAGTATGACATTGTCAATTTGAAGAAAGTGGCTGAATTTTGCGTTGATGAACTGAAGAAAAAACTTCTGCTTAACTAATCACTCAATCTGGATTTTTGAGCCAATAGCCTGTCCCGGCATTCCTGTCTCGAAAATCACCCTTAAAGCGCCGCTATTCCCATGGGCAGATGCTATTTTCCCGTTTATCGGCTTTCCTGCAGGGCTTTTCCACACTGCTTTTTTTCCAACAAGCTGCGAGGCCTTTTCCTTGCTGTCTACGCCATTTACCTCTATAATCATGTGGTTGTGGCTTTTGGTTCTTCTTGTGCCCCTGAAGTTTACTATTACTGCATCCATACCGTCCAGGAAAATTTGCGGTTTTAAAAATGTTTCTAATCAATTAAATTTTATTCTTCTTCCTGAAAGCATTATTCATAATCTCATCACTATACCCTTGAGGTATCTTTCCGGTTTGGGCGTAAACATAAAGTGCTGTTGTAAAGACAGATTCTAATACACTAAAAAACAATATTACACCAAGAAAATAAGCTACCACGACAAATATGGCCCCAATAACGCCGAAAGCGCCTGCAATTGGTGACACAAAAAACAGGAAAACTGCCAAAACTATGCCAATTAAAATAAACGAGAACTGAGCAAAACCCATTCCAGCGAATCCAATTATTCCTTCCCCCCATGTCTTCTTCAAAGCCGAAACTGAGCTTTTTACAGCATCGAAAGGGCTCAAATTTTTGTAAACCATGGCCGGCACCACAAAAATCGTTGCAACGCCCCAAAGCAAACCAAGAATTGAAGTTGTTATTTTAGTAATCATTTCACCTAAAATTCCAAACCTTTTCGACAATCTTTCAATCAGTCTTAAAATTAAGCCCACAGTAGCTGATACCAAACTCCATAAAAATATAAGATGTATTCTTGAAAAAGCAAAATTAATGCTCTCCCCAAATGCGGCATTTTTGCTTTCGAACCTCTTCTTTGTTGTGTAAACAACGCAGACACTGAAGAATGTTGCAATAAAAGACAATCCAAAGTACATAATGAACATGAGCAAGTATTGCAGGAATCCAAAACTTGCTAGCTGCCTTCCCATAGCATAAGAAATAACATATGGAAAAGCTAAAGTAACCAAAAGCAAGAGTGAAAATATTCCAGCAAGCAGCGGAAACAGGAGTATCTCCTTATCTTGCCTGACCACCTCGAAGCTTGCTTTTGTTATCTGCCAACTATTTGAAAATGCCCCCATATTTATGAATTCTTTTTGCAGTTTATTAAATTTTTCTTTTCAAACCAAATTCATCAAAACAATCGGTACAATAAGGCATGCCATCAAATTGCTTCTTGAGACATCAATCAGGTTTGCAATCAGTCCAATGAAAGTCGCTATTAACAGGATAAGAATTCCAATCCAGCCGGTGAAATAAAGGACAAGGGCGGACACGAAGGTTATTATCAGCATATTAAGAAACGGGTAGTTTATTTTGTTTATCATCTTTGAAAAAATTTTGCTGACGTATAAAGTCAGGAATGTTGCAATTCCTCCTGCAATCAGTGCAACTGCCATAAATAAAGCAAAAGTATTTTTGTCAATGTTTTGAAGCAGTTGTTGCACGACAATGATTGAGCCGTTCCTGGCTTTTTCTATCGTGAACAAAGTCACCAAGGAGAGCACCATGGAAACGGTGTTGATTCCCCCGACTAAAATAAGATATGCGTACTGCTCAGTTTTCTTGACAAACTGCGATGCAAGCACAGCCGCCTGCGCCGGCCCGAGCCCCGGAAAAATCGAGACCAACGAGCCTGAAAAAATCCCGCTTCCAATGGATTTTGCCAAGTCTTTCCCGCGGATTTGAACGTGCTCAGTGTCCCTTTGAATTGGCAGTCTTGTCATTTTGCTCAGGCTTAGGGCCAAAACACTGATTCCAAACAACCCGCCTAGCATTGGAAGCAGGGGATCTTTCAAATTTGGAATGTTTAAGACAATCATTCCTAAAATCGACGAAAGAGCAGCAACTATTGCAGCCCAGAATTTTTTATGCGCAGAGTCTTCCCTTAAAATTATAATCAAAATTATAAAAATCAGAATCCATGGAATGTAATTTTTCAGTTGCTTAAAGACCAAAGGGACAACAAAAACAAGCAGCGGCGATAAAGCAATTGTTGCCAGGAGGCATGCCAGGCTTCCGATTACCGTGAGCCTTACAGCTTCATGGCCCATTCCCTTCATTAGGAGCCTATGGGCAGGCATTACCGCCAAAGCGGTATCTTCCCCCGGGGCTCCAAGATATGTTGCGCTGATAAAATCAGTAAAAGTGTGGGTAATTGACATCGAGATTATAAATGCCGATATGGCAATCACATTTGTGTAGCCCAATAAAAATGGGGAAATGCCAAGCATAATCAATGATACAAGATTGATGTGAAGCCCGGGAGTTAAGCCCGTAATTGTTCCGGCAAAGCATCCAATCAGAACTACAATCAAAATCTCAAGAATCATCTTATCCCTCTTATGCTCTGCGCAATTACCTCATCTTTTCCATCGTATTTTTGAAGCTTCCCAAGAACTTCGATGTCGTCGCCCGCCTTTAGTGTTACATTCTGGTTTTCAAAAAGAACAACTGTCATCTTGCTTTGATGGGCCAATTCAATGAATTTTACATTTCCCTTATCGCTGTATTGCAGGATTTTTCCGGTTAATTTCACGTCCTGCTCTGTATTTAGGCTATGCTCTAAATTATATTCCGGAATTTCTATTCCTGAGGAAATAAAAAACAGAATTGCGAGGCCTGCAATCGTGCAAATCAGCACAATTTTCAAAAGAGTCGTCTCACGCATTTTGTGAATACAAATTTACTGTTTCCCACCCCGCAATATCCCATTTTTGCACATCATATTTAAATATTTGTTTGCCAAAAAGGCGCTGATAAATGCAAGCCATTGAGCGGCGAGGAAATTTTTGTGTTATCCAGAAACTATTTCCCTACGACAAGTTAATTGTAAGTATGAAACT
>CAZGTJ010000100.1:0-5170 GCA_964528545.1 uncultured Methanosarcinales archaeon | reverse complement strand
CTTCCAAGCGCGATAAGAAGCATACAAAGAAGGGGGAGGACCGGAAGGCAGGAGAAGGGAAGGGTCATAATACTTATGACAAAAGGGACAAGAGACGAAGCATACAAATGGGTTGCACATCACAAGGAAAAAAAGATGTACAGAAATCTTGCAAGCCTGGGCACAAAGCTTAATCTGAAGGAGTATTCAAGAAAAGAAGTTCCAATGGCGAAATTTTCCGAGGAAAAAAACGCTTCTGAAATTAGAATTTATGCGGATTACAGGGAAAAGGGAAGCGGGGTTATAAAAGAACTTTCTGAAAAAAATGCAACTGTAAATCTCGAAAAGCTGGAGTATGCGGATTATATTCTTTCTTCACGGTGCGGAGTTGAAATAAAGACGATCCCGGATTTTGTGGACTCAATAATCGATGGCAGGCTGCTTGAGCAATTAAAGAACCTAAGGCACAATTTTGAGAGGCCGATTATTGTAATTGAGGGAAGCGAAGATGTATATTCGGTGAGAAATGTCCATCATAATGCGATACTGGGCATGCTTGCGACCATTGCAGTAAGCTATGCAGTTCCAATTGTGCAGACAAAGAGCTTCAAGGAAACTGCAAACCTGCTTTATGTAATCGCGAAAAGGGAGCAGGAAGAAACTGGAAAGGAGTTTAGCCCTCACGCCGACAGAAAGCCGGTGACTCTAAAGGAGCAGCAGGAATACGTTGTAAGCTCATTTCCGGGAATGGGTCTGACTTCGGCAAAACCTTTATTAAAGTATTTCAAGACTATCAAGAACATGGTTAATGCTTCCGAGAAAGAGCTTCAGGAAGTTGAAAAGATAGGGCCGTTGAGGGCAAAGCAGATAAAGGATATTGTCGATACGGAATACAAGGCAGAATGATAAGCAGGCTGCAGATAATTAACATTGTCATTTCACTTACTGTAGTTTATTTTGCATTCGGGCTTATTTTGTATTTTTTTCAGTCAAGGTTTGTGTATTATCCCGACAGGACGGATTTCTATTCCTGCAGGAATTTTGATGATTCTGAAAAATTTGAAGCAAACAAAACGAGGTTCTACTACAGGAAAAATTCAAACAAGCTAATAGTTGTTTACCATGGCAATGCGGGCTCCGCGTGCGATAGGTACTTCCTGAAAAACATTTTTGAGGGCGCGAATTATTCGTACATTTTTGTTGAATATTCGGGATACGCAAACGATAAAAGAAGCCCGTCGATGAAATTAATAATGCGGGATGTAAAAAATGTAAATGACTTCATCAAGCAGAAGGAGTTCAAAAAAATTGTTCTTTTTGGAGAGAGCCTTGGGAGCGGGCCTGTAGCATATCAAACAAATTTAATTGCTGTAGACGGCATAATCCTTGTCTCTCCTTTTGATAGTGTGCTGAACGTTGCAAAAAAAGAATATCCAATGTACCCTGTAGGATTTTTGCTAAAAGAGAACTATGACAACGTGAAAATGCTCGAGGGTTATACTGGAAAAATGACAATAATACACGGGAGCAAAGATAGCACAATGCCGATCACGCATTCCGAAAACCTATTCAACAGCGTCGGAACAAAAAGCAAGAAATTTGTTATTGTAAAGAGCGCCGGTCACAATGACATATACGATTTCAACGAGACCATTGAAACGATTAAGAGATCTCTTGATTAGAAATATTTATATTGATAAATTAAAGCCTCAGATTCTCGATGTTAAAAAAAGCCGGCATAGCCATCACGCGCGCTCTAATCATATTTCTAATTGCAACTCTAGTTTTTTCTGCAGCTGTTGTCGAATTTCCGTCTCTGCTGAAGGGCGTTGCTGGAGACATTTTCTCGTACGCAAATCCAGAAACCCAGGAAAAATTGGCAGCGATGCTTGTGAATACGTGCTCTTCATTAGTCAGCGGGAATTCTGTAACATTGTCCGAACTGTGCACTAATGCAACTCTTCTTGAATCTGTAAGGAAAAACTGCGCGGAATTTAGGCAGCTTAAGCTTGCCGGATACAAAATTGACAATGAGGAGCAGTTAAGCGACACGTGCAATAGAGTAGAATCAGGAGATATGGAAAAATCCTGCAGTGAAGCTGCTCCACAAAGAGGCGAGTTTTCAGAAATATGCAAACAGTATAATGCAGGCAGAATAGACAACAGGGGGCTTTTTGAAAGCCTTCTGATAAAGTCTTTGGAAAAGCAAAAAACGCAAATAAATTGGCTAAGCTTTGAGGGGTTTATAAATTTGCTTAATTACCTTCACAACAAGATGACGACGTTTGTTATTCTGATTCCACTTATCATTATCCTTTATTTCTTGCTTGGGGGCACAAACGCGTTTTTGAGGGAAATATCCAAGATATTTGTAAATGTTGGAATTTTGATTCTATTGCCTTATATCATAATAATCGCTTATGACAAGCTGGTTGGAATTGATACTACTCCTTTCCTAAACCAGATTTTTGGAATTGAAACGGCAAAATTGGGAGGGATAATAAGCCTTGTGATGCTTATGTTTCTTAGGACATACACTCCATTTATACTTGCTGTCGGGCTTATCCTGCTTGTATTCGGATTTGCAGGCAAATTTTATTTCAAAGAAAACGCTGAGATGAATTAAAACTTCATTGACCTTAGCCTTTTTGTCCTCTCTGCTGTTGGGGGATGTGTCGTAAACAAGCGTAGCATTGGCTGTCCCCTGAAGGGGTTTGCAATAAACAGGTGGGCTGTCGCATTATTTCCAAATCTCATTGGATTGGCATTTACGTTTTTCTCTATTTTTTCAAGGGCGTCGGCAAGCGAGTGGCCGTTTCGCACAAAATTTGCGCCCGTTTCATCAGCAAAATATTCCCTGCTTCTTGAGATTGCAAGCTGTATGATTGTTGCGATTATTGGGGTGATTATGGCAAGCAAAAGAAGCCCTATCGCGTTTCCTCCCCTGTTGTCATCATCCCCAAACATGGCCGACCACATGAACATATTGCCTACAAAGGAGATGATTCCTGCAATCATTCCGGCAACTGTTGAAATCAGGATATCCCTGTTCTTTATGTGCGCAAATTCGTGAGCAATTACCCCTTTTAGCTCTTCTTCGCCAAGCAAGCTCAGGATGCCTTCTGTTGCTGCAACCGCCGAATGATTTGGGTTTCTCCCGGTTGCAAAAGCATTTGGGGAATTTGTCGGGATGACATAAACTTTTGGCATGGGGAGATTGCTTTTGTGCGCAATTTCCCTAACAATCCTGTAAAACTTCGGATTGTCTTTTTCCTTTATCTGCTTTGCCCTGTACATCATAAGGACAATCTTATCAGAGTAAAAATACGAGATAAAGTTCATGGCTATTACAAAAATCGATGCAAAAACCAAGCCGCTCTTTCCAAAAAAAGAGCCTAAAAACAAAAGCAGGGCCGTAAGCAACGCAAGCAAGACCGCAGTTTTTATCTGGTTTTTCATTGTCATAGCAAAAGGTGATGCAGTTTCTATTTAAAAATTTAATGCCTTTAAGATTAATGAAAACATGATGGATTTTAATTTTAATAAAAAAACTAAAAATATTCTCGGTATACTAAAAGAGATGTTGCTATTTATTTTCAATATTGCCAAGATAGGTGTATAATCCTTCTACCTGCCTGAGTTTTGTGTTCTTAAACAAAAAGTTCCTTAATTCGTTTCTTACCTTTATCCCCCTTTTTTGCAAGTCATTGTTTAATTTTCCGTAGATTTCCTTTCCTTTTTTGTCCAAATCTGTTAGGATGATTACTTCCTTGTTTAATTCTGAGATTTCCTCCACAATTTGGTACAATGGCTTTCTTTCGAGTTCTATAATGTTTGACAAGCCCAGTTTTTCAAGAGCTTTTTTGTCCTTTTTTCCTTCTACAACCATCAAAATGTTTGATTGTTTTATTTTTTCGATTAGTGTATTTAAAGATTGGGTGATTTCTGCCATTTTATACCCGTGCAATAAAAGCCATCGTAAAAAGCTTTGCTTTTTGCCGGATTTTGAAAAATCAGATTTTCAAAACTATTAAAAACCTTCCAAAAATACTACAATGATGCTCCCGATCCACGTAACACTAAACCACTACAAAAGAGAAGACATTCAGGAAGAGATGATAGTGCATGCAAACAACAAGGAGATTGCTGCAAAGTTTGGGGATAAGTTTGGAAAAAGGCCCGATGTTTTGAGAAATAATTCCGATGTTTTGGAATTTGCAAAGCAAGGCGCCACATCATTTCATTCTTCCGAAGAATTATGGAGAAATCCTTTGCAGATTGACGCTTCAATGAAAAGGCATGAGCTTGACAATTTAAGACTGGGGTGGGATTTAGTCATTGACATCGACTGCCATGTTTTTGCCTACTCAAAGATTGCAGCCGACCTTGTGATTAAGGCATTGAAATTTCACAAAGTAAAATCTGTTTCGTGCAAATTCTCCGGCAACAGAGGATTTCATATTGGGGTGCCGTTCGACGCATTTCCAGAGAAAGTAAAGAATGATGAGATAAAAAACATGTTCCCCGAAGCTCCGAGAAAAATTGCGATGTACCTAAAGCATATGATTTTGCCTGAGTTTGGCGACCGGATTCTTAATTTTGAAGGAGATATCGGAAAAGTGCTTGAAAAAACAGGAAAAACGCAAAGCGAGGTTATTTTCGAGGAGAAAGGGCAAAAAAATTTCAATGCCGAGTCAATCCTGCAGATGGATACACTGCTTATTTCTTCAAGGCATTTGTATAGGATACCTTATTCCTTGCATGAGAAATCTGGAATGGTTTCGATTCCAATTAATCCTGACAAAGTTCTTGATTTCAAAAAGGAAATGGCATTGCCAAGCAAAGCTCAAGCAAGAAAGGATTTAAGATTTTTGGACAGGGAAAATGTCGAATTTGAAAATGCAAAGAGGCTGTTTGTCGAGGCGTTTGATTTTGGGGCAAAAATGGAAACAATTGGTGTCAAAGGCGAGAACACCAAGGAGCTTGACATTCCGCGAAATGCGCTTCCTGAAGAATTGTTTCCGCCTTGCATAAAATTGATTTTGAATGGCATGGATGATGGAAAGAAAAGGGCGCTTTTTATTCTGGTTAATTATTTGACATCAGTTGGATGGAATCATGATGACGTTGAGAAAAAATTAACCGAATGGAACAAGAAAAACAGAGAGCCGCTAAGAAACGCTTATTTGCT
>CAZGTJ010000099.1:0-5176 GCA_964528545.1 uncultured Methanosarcinales archaeon | reverse complement strand
TTTATAGTAGATTATAGCAAGAAATCCGGAAAAGGCACAGAATGGAAATAAAATAGACAAAGAAGTCTTCAAGCTGTACGGAATAACGGAAGATGAAAAGAAAATTATTGAGGAGAGTTTAAATTAAACATGTTTTGCAGAAACAGCTAACGGGGCAACTGATTTATACCCGCCTTCGTGAATCTTAGCTTTATTTTTAATGCCTAGCTCTTCCTCAACAGCAGACTCGACAACAGCCCAGTAGTAGTCAATGAATTTTTTGACTACAGGATTTTTGACATTTAATTTATACATTTGGGCTTTTCCGACCTTCCTTATAAGAATTATCCATTTATTTTTTACAAGCTCCTTTTTTAATTGCTTAATACAGGGATAACTTACATCAGAGTATTTAGCAATGTCTTTAAGCGAGTAGTCAAAATCCTGTGCAACTATCAAGAAATCGAGAACTTTGTTTTTTGGGGTGTGCCCTTCCTTTTCCAGAAACACTGACCTTTCTTGTGGCATATTGTGTGTAAGGGTGTACAAGTATATAAAGCTTTTTATTTATCCCACGACGTATATTTTTATATACCTAAAAAGAGAAAGTATTTAAGCAAGGTATTACTGATGTGGACAGTGAAAATCCACAAAAGGGACTACATCAAATACAGCAGATTCATAGTAAGAAAACTCCACAAGTCAACATGTTATGGCAAAGGTTCAATGTATGAAGAAAATGTCACAGCAGGATTGCCTGATAGAAGCATAGCAAAGGATGTGCTGAATGCCTTGGTAAAACAAAGCATTTGCGGCAAGAAGAAAAAGGAGCATGGCTGGAAGTATTACCTGAATATGGAAAGGCTCGATAAGATAAAAGAAATAATCAAAGAAACGGGCAGCAATTCAATCATTTCAATATTGTTAATGCTATAAAACCGACAATGAAATTGACGAATTGGTTTGGCAAATATAATCAAAAAAAAATCTGGAAATTACATCACAAACTATAAAAATCCTCAAAATTCTCACTTTTAGATGAAAAACCTTTTATGGTATTTGATAGCAGGAACCAAGGGCGGAGAAACAAGGGGAAAAATAATAGAGTTGATTGAGAAAAAGCCTTCCAATGCCAACAGGATTGCAAAAATGCTGAATCTTGACTACAAGACAGTTCGCCACCACCTTGAAGTGCTGGAAAAAAATGGGATAATCTCTCCGATTAACAAAGGAAATTACGGGGCAGTTTATTTTCTCTCTGAATTCATGGAGCAAAATTACGGCATTTTTGGCGAGATTTGGGCTAAATTTGGGAAAAAGTAAATAAATACTTCCTTCTTCACCTGTTTCCATGGATTCAATGCTAATGAAGGCAATAACAGCGCTTGCCGTTGTCTCTACTCTGCTGCTGCTCGGACTGCTGTATGTTTACTACAGAAACCTTAAGGCAGCCAAATCAAAATTCACTATAGGCCTCTTTGTTTTCGCCGCATTGTTTCTGGCGCAAAACATGGTTTCACTTTATTTTTACCTGACTATGATGGATTACTATGTCCCGCAGGTTGAGATTCATGTTTTCATATTGACCCTGCTTCAGACTGCAGCGCTTGCGGTTCTCTTGAAAATAACATGGGAGTGATTAAAATGAATTACCGGTTTTATGCTTTATTGGCAATATTAAGTTTAGTGGCTTTTGGGTGCACACAAGGCATTGAAATCAACCAGAATGAAATGATGAAAAATGAAAATTTAATGCCCGAAGCTGATAAAATGATGGAAGACTCGGTGATGGAACAAGATAACATGATGGCAGAATCAGGATACAAAGGCAGAGTGCTCGCAGGAACAACATCCCAATACCTTGAGTTTAATAAGGAAGATTATGACAAAGCATTAAAGGAAAACAAAAAAATACTGCTTTACTTTTACGCAAACTGGTGCCCTTTGTGCAAGAAGGAAAATCCTGAGGTGATTGCCGCATTCAATGAGCTAAATGACCCGAGTATTGTGGGGTTTAGGGTTAATTACAAGGATTCTGACACAAATGCGGACGAGGAAGCACTGGCAATAAAATTTAATATTCCGTATCAGCACACAAAGGTGATTCTAAAAGACAGCAGGCAAATTCTCAAGGCTCCTGACTCCTGGGGCAAGGAAAGGTATTTAAGCGAACTTTCCAGGGTGTGATGATGGAAAAGCGCTGGAATATATTTGCCAATTCGGTTTTCTTTGTCCTTGGTTTTAGTGTTATATTCTCCCTTGTCGGAGTTTTGCTCCAAAGCGCGCTTTCGAATGTTGCTTACAGCGTTCAAAAGTGGCTCGGCTATGCCGGGGGCATTATAATAATATTTTTCGGCCTGTTTATGCTTAATTTGATAAAAATAGATTTTCTTTCGAGAGAGTATAAGTTCAAAGTAAAGAAAAAATTCAAGTATTCATATGTAACTTCATTCCTGTTTGGGGCAGCTTTTGCAGTCGGATGGACCCCTTGCGTTACAGCGGCCTTGGGAGCAATTCTCGCGCTGGCAACAACGCAGGCGTCAAGCGCATTTGTTTTGCTGATGTCCTACACAACCGGACTTGGTGTTCCATTTTTAATAGTCGGGTTATTCACGAGCAGGGCGCAGGATTTAATTGACAGGTCTGCAGAGTGGCTGAAGTACTTTCAATACGTGTTTGGGGCAATTTTAATCGTACTCGGGATCTTGATTTTTACGGGGCAATTAAGCAGGATTGCGAATTTTGAGCCCGCGGTAAATTTCATAGCAAAAGTAAGCGGCTCGTTTACCGGTCTTGTTGGAATTTCGAGCGAAAATATGCAGATTCAATCATTAAATATTGCTAATTTATTTGTAGCATTTAGCGCAGGGCTCGCGTCATTTTTAAGCCCTTGTGTTCTTCCACTTGTTCCGGGATTTTTGTCGTATCTTGCATCAACCGGGGCAAAATCACAGGAACAGTAAGTTTTTTAGCTAAAATCATCATTTCGAACGAAAATGAGTTTAAACAATTTTTCCAAAAAGCCGTTTTTAACATTAGTTGTGCTAATAGTTATAGTCGCGGCTATAGCTTATCTTCAGTCGACAAAAGCAGGGATTTCATCCCAAAATACCGACAAAAATATTGTAAACAATGAAAACCAAAATTCCAATTCTGGATCTGGCAATCAAGATGCAGTTGCAAATGAGATTGCCAGTGAAAAAGAGGGAAAATACCCAAGAGCCCCTGATTTTGCCGGCATCGAAAGGTGGATTAATTCAGAGCCATTAAAGCTTGAGCAATTAAGGGGCAAGGTGGTTCTTGTTGATTTCTGGACATACACTTGCATCAACTGCATAAGAACGCTTCCGTATCTCAAGGAATGGGACAAAAAATACAGTGACAAGGGGCTTGTAATTGTCGGTGTCCATACCCCTGTGTTCGAATTTGAGAAAAAATATGAGAATGTGCTGAAGGCGGTGGATGATTATAAAATAAAGTATCCAGTTGCGCAGGATAATAATTATGCAACATGGAGTGTTTATGAAAATAGATACTGGCCCCATAAATTTCTCATTGACATAGACGGGTACATAAGATACGACCATATCGGGGAGGGAGATTATGAGAAAACTGAAATGAATATCCGGGAGTTGCTAAAAGAAAGGATGGAGAGAATGAATGAAGAAGGAATGTTAGATGCTTCTCTTGTTTATTATGGAATTGGAACAGAGCACTCCAAGATAAGCACTCCTGAAATCTATTTCGGATACCAGTTCACAAGAGGCAACTTTGGAAACAAAGAGGGAATTAAGCCAGAACAAACAATCAATTACAAAATGCCGTTCAAGATAAGCAAAAACCAGGCTTACTTTGTGGGAGAATGGAAAAATAATGCCGATAACATGGAGCTTGCAGCAGATTCTGGACAGATAATCCTGATTTTTGATGCAAAATCAATAAATATTGTTGCAGGCTCTGATGGCAATTCGAATATTTCCGTGTCATTGGACAACAAGTATGCAGACGAATCGAACAAGGGCTCTGATATCATTATCCGGTCCAACAAAAGCATTGCATATATCGACGATTTCAGGCTTTACAATCTTGCGAATGCAAAGGAATATGGCGAACATATAATAAACATAAATGCGCACAGAAAAGGCTTTAGAATATACACATTCACTTTTGGATAAGTCCGTAAGCATTTGAAGCCTCATGAAATGAAAAAAATAAAAAATGCCTCTATTGTTTTTATAATTATGATTTTTCTAGTTTCCTGCACGCAGCAAAATAAAATTACAGTCGATGAAAATAAGGGCGATTATTTCACAAAGCAAAATGCAGATGCTTTCGCGGTCAAGCAGGCATCAACCGGACTTGAAAAGGGGCACATGGCTCCTGATTTTGTTTTAAAAACAATTGAAGGAAAAAAAATTGAGCTAAGTGGGCTAAGAAACAAAAATCCTGCGCTTGTTTACTTCTGGACTACGTGGTGCCCCTACTGCAAGAGAGATTTGCATAATGTCCAAAGCATATATTCTGAATACAAAGACGAGGTTGAGTTCATTGCAGTTGACATGGACAGCCACGACGACGCCGAAAAAATAAAAAAATACAGCTCAAAGTATAAACTTGACGGAGTTGATTTTGCACAATTCAACGAGGATGTTGTTAAAAAATACCAGGTGGTTTTTACAAGCACAAAGTACGCGATAGGCAAAGATGGCTCGATAGTTTACAAAGGTTCCGGTTCTCTTACAGAAGAGCAATGGAGAGTCTTGTTTGATGCGCTTTTGGGCACCTGATTATTTTCTGTAAATTTTTTGCATCAGCAATGCATCTTCTTCAATGTTCGGGCTTTCACTTATTGCCACTCCTTTGACTTTGAAGTCTTTCAATGCTTTTAAAAGTTCTTTGTATTTTAAGTCAGATTCTTCCAAAGTAAGGTGATTCTTCTCTCCCTTGGGGCCGTATGCAATGCCTGTAATGTGCATGTGCATGTTCTCCAATCCCCTTTTGCCAAGCTTTTTTTCAATCGCTTCAAGAATGCTGGCAAATTCCTTGTAAGTGTTGTACTTGCCGTTTGTCCTAGCATGAAAGTGCGCAAAGTCTATGCACGGCATTACGTTGTCAAGCTCCTGGCTCAATTGCAGAATCTCGTCAACATTTCCAAACTGCGTTTCTTTGCCAGTTGTTTCCGGCCTTATCCAGATGC
>CAZGTJ010000098.1:0-5179 GCA_964528545.1 uncultured Methanosarcinales archaeon | reverse complement strand
AGGCATGCCCCATAAGCCGAATAATTTCATCACGCCCAGCATAAGAAACAGTGCGCCAATACAAATTCGAAAAACCACGTACAGGCTATCTCCGTATTTTGTTTCTAAATAACCCATGTCATTCCACCTCCATCCTAGTAGAATGCCTTGAACTCTCCAACTTCGAGGCCCGTTTTTGTGAATCTTAGCGAGTTCATCCCAGGCACCATGTTTGCGCCTCTCATTTTCTTGACCGTCAGTGTCCTGCTTACATTCTTGCTTGTGTCATGCAGCTGCAGATGAATGACTCCGTCGCACACAAATTCTGAAACGCCGTCTTTGGTTAGGGCAGCAGTTCCCGGAGGGGTGTCCGTAAGGAAAAGCGTTGTTGCCCCGATGTCTGCAATCCTGCTTATGAAAAGATAAGTGAATTGCTGCATATCCTCAAAAGGAACGTATCCTGCAGTGTGTAATATCTTTCCCTTTATAGTTCCAGTCGGGTCGGGCTGGTCCCTCAAGGGCAAATCAAACATCTTTGCGTTTATGTTTATTGACGAAAGCGAGTCAATGACAATTCTTTTTGCCCCAATCTCTTCCGCCCTCTCTGAAATCGCATCGACTATTTTATACCCCCTATGGTCGATCGGAACCCTTAAAATGTCAATTTTCCTCTGGTCCTGCGCCTTAAAGAAATCCCACCCGAAGGCATTCGCATAATATCCAAGCCTGTTTGGATGGTCCTCTACGCTCACAAAAAGCCCGTTTTCGTCTGCATCATGGACTCCATTGTACAAAAACTGCAGCCCGAAAATTGTCTTCCCTGTTCCTGGCTCTCCGCAGACCAGAATCGAGTGGCTCTCCAGAAATCCTCCGTCGATAAGCGGATCAAGCCCTTTGATTCCGCTAATAGTCTTTTTCATCTGAAACCCCTTAATCTCGTTAGTCATTCCCATTTTTTCATGCAGCTCGTGTTTTTCGATTATTTCTTTTTTTATCCTGCTCAATTTTTCGTGGAAGCGCTCATTTTTATCTTTTGTCATTTTGCTCACAATACTACGGTGTCCGGATAGACCTCTATTCCATGGTCGGTTATTTTCATGGAGCAGATCTTAGAGTCGTGCTTTGTTCCCCTCATTTTAAATACTTCAATTGCCCTGTATCTTAGCCCTCTTGGCTCCCTTTCGTTGTAGAGCAATATTATAGCGTCTGCCATAAACCCCATGACGCTTGAATGGTGCTGGTCCGGATGCTGGTCCTCCTCGGCTACAACAACTGTCGTGCATTCCCATTCCTTAATCATGTCGAATAAGGCAACGAGCATTCTTCTTTTCTCGGCTTCTGTATCGAATAAGGCGGTGTATGCCGAAAGTGAGTCAATGACAATTCTTTTTGCCTCAACCTCCTTGATTGAATTCTCGATTTCCTTGCTTTTTTCCTTGACTATCTTTGCAATCCTTTCCGGTGAATATTTCAAAAATATAAACCTTCCCTGCTCCTCAAACGCCTTAAGGTCCCATCCAAAAACAAGCATGTGCTTGTAAAACCTGTCTTTGTTCTCCTCAAACGAAATGTAAATTCCTGTTTCGCTGTGCTTTATCCCTTCCGCCAAAAACTGCGTTGCCAAAATGCTTTTCCCGCTTCCTCCTCCTGCGGCAACAAGCACCGCACTTCCCTTTTCGAATCCTCCCTCAGTCAGCCTGTCGAGCCCGACAATACCGGTTGGCACTCTGTCATCTTTTACTATTTGGTTGGCTATTGCCATGGTTAATAAAACGCCTTGTACTCTTCAACTTCAAGGCCTGATTCCGTAAACTTGAGCATGTTCATGCCCGGAATGATGCTCGTGCCTCTCATTTTCTTGATAGAAATGGTCCTGTTGACAGTCTTGCTCACGTCATGCAGCTGTAGATGAATGACTCCGTCGCACACAAATTCTGAAACGCCGTCCTTTGTAAGCAGAGTTGAACCCGGAGGAGAATCTGTAATAAAGAGGCTTGTGACATTCAAAGCCTCGATTAAATTCACAAACGAATAAACAAACTGGGTTATGTCTTCAAATGCAAGATAAATTGCAGACAGCGAATCGACAACTATTCTCTTGATGTCGTGCCTTTGCACAATTTCCCGCACCTGCTCGACAATATCAAATTTTCTTTCGCTCGGAGGGACTCTCAAAAAAATCATCTTTTTGCTTTTTTCAAATTCCTCTATGTCCGCCCAGCCGAATTCCTTGGCGTATGTTTTGAGCTTTGAAGGGTCTTCCTCAATGCTTACGTAAAGGCCGTTTTCACCAAATTCCTTAACGCCCTTGTAGAGGAACTGGAGCGCAAATATCGTTTTCCCGGTGCCCGGGGCTCCGCAGAGCAGGATGGAATGCGACCTTGGAAAGCCGCCGTTCACAAGGCTATCGAATCCCGGCACTCCTGACTTGATTCTTTCCATGTCAAAAACCTCCAAGTTTTTGATCACGCTCGAAAATTTCAAAAATTTTTGACATTTTAGTTGGTTAATTCGTCTATTGTTCTCTCTAAGTCTCTTTCTTCCTTTCTTGACGCAAGACCGTACGGAAGAACGCCCACGATAAGCGCGGTTATCCCGAGTATGACAAACAAATTGATTTGCCCGGGAGTTATTATTTTCTGGATTATGCCAATAACAGCAATCGCCATTAGGGCAAAGAACATCATTATGCTTTTGATCAATATTACAAGATTGCGCTCCCTTTGCAGCTTTACCTTCTCGATTCTTAGCAATATGATCTGCTTTTCAGCCTCCGAGAGCTTCCTTTTCGGGATTAGCCTGTATTCTTGGCTGTCATCATACGCCGCCTCTTTTTTATCCATGCAAATTTTTATGAAATAACCAATTTAAATAGTTATTGGTTTTTATGTGTGAAAAATAGAAATAAAAAAATAAATGGAATTTAACCCAATGCCTTTGCCAATTGCGCCTCAAGCTCTTTCTTTAATATCGCCTTGATTTCATCAAACGCCTTCTTGTCTTTTATTTTATCGGACATTTCCTTGTCGACATCCTTGAGCCAGTCGTAAACATCGTTTTTTTGGTCGTTTACGTATTTCCTGTACTCCTCTTCCGGCATGTCTTCAAGGGCGTTAATCAGCTCATTGACTTTTGAAACATACAAGTTTCCCATCTTAAGCACTTTTGGGCCTGGCTGCGCTGCTGCCGGCTTTATTCCCTGAGCTTTTTGCGATTCCTCGAATTTCTTTCTTGCCTCCTTTGCCTTTTCAAGCTCCTCGCGCAATTCCGATTCCGTAACAAGCTTGACCTGCCTTTTTTCAGAAACTTTTCCAATCTTGTCCCACTGCGCCTTCACTCTTGGAGCCAGCCCTTCCAGATAAATATTGACCATGTTAAAAGAGCCGGCTTTGACCTTGTCAAGGGCCATTTTCAGCTCAAGCTTCAAATCGAATACATCAACACCATATCCTTCAAGCCTTTCAAGCTGGAATTCCAAATCATCAACAATGTCGTTATACTTGTTGTAATTATCAAGCTCGTCATCCGCCAATCTTGCGTGCTCGTGCATCAAAGGCCTGAAGGCAACGAAATAAGGATTGCCATTGTTGTAAGCGGCATTTTCCACCATTCCTGTCCCCGTTGCCGATTTTAGCAATGACTGGAGCATGTAAGCCCCGTACTTGTTCTTGATTCTCTCCAAGTCTCCCTGGTCTCTTGTTCTCATCTGAATTTCAGTGTTGATGTTAGCCTTTGTCTCTCCAACAAAATCTGTAAGGACCTGTGAAATCAAAATCAATCCGACTCCCCACTTTCTAAACTCTCTTGCCGCCCTTTCTATCTGGATGAACCCTTGCCCCGAGCCGCCGAACTTCGGAAGCAGCCTGTGAACCTCGTCAAAAATAATCATCAGCTTGAGCTCGCGGCTTTCCGGAAGATTTGCATGGAAAACCTGCCTTACCGTATTGGCAACGAGCAGGTCTGTGTCCTCGGGGTCCAGCTTTGCAACTGAAAACACATTGATTTCGCCCGGCTTGATGTATTTTTTGATTTCGATCATCTCCCTTGCATTTAGAATCTGCTTGACATTCCCGTTGAACGCCCTTGCGTCTGTTTTTTTCATCCCAAATTTTGGATATAAAGGGAGCATTCTTTTATCGACGCTTTTTCTCAGGAATCCGGTCCATTGGGCTGTGGGATCAAAAACAATGATCGCTGCTCCTTTAAGCAGTGCTTCTTCAACGAGAACTTCTGCCGAAACAGTCTTTCCTCCCCCGGTGGAGCCTGCAACAAGCGTGTGCATCATCAGCTGGTCAATGTCAAAATATGATTTCTTGTTTGTTTCAGCAATCATTCCGATGTAAGCGCTTCTAGGTCCAGGTTTTGGAAGCTTCCCAAAATCAATTTTCATTGCGTACCTCTTGTTCTTTGCTTTTCTTTTCAGGTAGACAAGAGCCGCAACCCCACCGACAGCAGCAAATGTCCCAAAGAAAATTATCCATCTTACAGGAAGTATTCCTAAGATTTCATAGTCCCAAATCGGCTCAACCACCCTGAATCTTCTGCTTGACGAGGACGCAATCCCAAAATATTCTGCTTTTACATTTATGACATAATTCCCGGGTTTAATGAAATCTGGCATCTTGAATTCCTTTATTACACTTTGCGATGTGCTTAGCTCAATTACCTCGGTTTCGGTAAAGAATGATTTTTCAAACTTGTAGTCCTCGTCATCCACCAACCTGTCAATGCTCGATGACAGCGAAACATTGTATGTTCTCTCGGCCAGCAGGTTTGTGAGCCCTATCTTATACTTGAAAAGGCTTCCAATTTCAGCTTTTTCCGTTATCGGCTCTATATCAATAAGCAGCGCTTCCACAGGCAAAGAAGACAGGTCGGTAACATTAACCTCGATTGGAATCCTATCCTCGATAGTTCCTGTCACCGAGAAAAATCCTGACATTGAGCTTATGTTCTCCCCAAAAACAGTTATCCTGACTTCGTCGCTTGAGCCGGGGTCGATTGCCCCGTTCCCCTTCTCGAGCGTTGAGAACTGGGCAAGCGTACCGTCAAGAGAGTATCTTAACGAGAGCGGCACCGTCCCGTCATTTGTAATTTTCACGCTAAGGTCGAGAAAATTGCCAATCTTAACTTTTTTCCCGATTTCCCTTGGCTCGACTTTGACGCTTGTCTGCGCGCCGGCAATGAACGAGTTTGCAGC
>CAZGTJ010000097.1:4697-5201 GCA_964528545.1 uncultured Methanosarcinales archaeon | reverse complement strand
CCCGGATCTGGAAGTAGTCCCTTGAGCCATGGAGCCTGATTATTTTATTGAATTTTTTCTTTAAAATTTTTTCAAGAATATCTGAAAGACGGCTGCTCCTGCTCTTGTATTTTTTATAGTCAAACAAGACAAAAATATCGGCATCAAAAGTTTTCAGCCAAGTGCCCTTGGCGCCTGAACCGCCTAACGCAGCTTTTATGTCTTTTTGTCCCTTGTTTATTTTGTTTATTACCTCATTTATTCTCTCGAATATTTCTTTTTCATAATTTTTACCGCGCTTGATTTCCTCAAGAACTTCGCTTAAAATTTTCCTGATGTTTTCCATGTAAGAAATCAAATTTAAGGTCTATAAAAACGTTTGGTTTACTGCCCTGCCGCTTCGATATCATCATCGCTGCTTTCCTTCGCAACCTTTACGGCGGATACAACCTTATCGCTCTCCTCGAGCTTCATGATCCTTACTCCCTGCGTATTTCTCCCGATAACTGAAATTCCGCTTGAAGG
>CAZGTJ010000097.1:0-4687 GCA_964528545.1 uncultured Methanosarcinales archaeon | reverse complement strand
GTTGTCTGTAACCGACAAAATAGCAACAACATTCCCGTTTCTTTCGGACGTTTGGATGTTGATCACCCCTGAACCTCCCCTGCTAATCAGCCTGTACTCTGAAACTGGGGTTCTCTTTCCATAGCCATTTTCCGTGATTGTCAGCAAAGTTTTGTCATCCTGCGCAACTTCCATTCCAATGACTTCATCCTTATCCTTAAGATTTATTCCTCTAACGCCTTTTGCGCTTCTTCCTGTGCCCCTTACATCGTATTCCTCAAATCTTACCGCATTCCCGTTTTTTGTTGCAAGAATAATTTGCTGCTTTCCGTCTGTTAATTCCACATTAATCAGCTCATCGCCCTCTTCAAGCGTGATTGCTGCTATGCCTGTTTTTCTGGGATTGCTGTACGCCATAAGCTCAGTTTTCTTGATTGTCCCTTGCCTTGTCGACATAATCAGGTACTGGCCGTCCTTGAATTCCCGCACTGGAACAAATGCGGTTACAATTTCGTTATTTTCAAGCTGAACCAGATTTATTATGGCCTTTCCTCTTGCCTGCCTTGACGCTTCCGGTATTTGGTAGACTTTAAGCCAGTGCACTTTTCCCTTGTTTGTGAAAAATAAAATATACGAGTGAGTCGACGCAACAAAAATATCCTTGACCAAGTCCTCGTCTTTTGTTGTTGCTGCTATTATTCCTTTTCCGCCCCTGTTTTGCAGCTTGTAGGTTTGCAGGGGGATTCTTTTTATATATCCTGAATTCGTGATTGTGATTGCCATTTCCTCGTCTTTAATTAAATCTTCTGTCTCAATCTCCATCTCAGCTTCGACAATCTGTGTCCTTCTCTTGTCTGCGAATTTTTCCTTTAATTCAAAAAGCTCTTTTTTGATGATTGCCATTATCTTGCCCATGTCCGCCAAGACCGATTCAAGCTCGTCAATTAACTTCAGCAGGTCCTTGTGCTCCTGTCTTATTTTTTCCTGCTCCAGTGAAGTTAGCCTTTGTAGCCTCATGTCAAGAATTGCAACTGCCTGCTCCTGAGTCAAGTTGAAATTTTGCATCAGGCCCTGCTTTGCTGTATCAACCGACCTGCTTTCCCTCAAAAGCTTCACGACATTGTTTATGTTTTGCAGTGCAATGATGAGACCTTCAAGCAAATGCGCTCTTGTCTGCGCCTTGTTTAAGTCAAATAGCGTTCTTTTTCTTACAACATCTTTTCTATGCTCAATGTAATAATGGATAGCCTGTTTTAGGTTTAGAACTTTGGGCTCATTGTTAACGAGGGCAAGCATTATCACCCCAAAAGTTGACTGCATTCTTGTATGCTCATACAATTGGTTCAGCACGACATTCGTGTCGGCATCTTTTTTTAATTCAATGACAACTCTTATCCCATGCCTGTCGGATTCATCCCTTAAATCTGAAATCCCGATTATTTTCTTGTCCCTGACTAAATCCGCAATTTCCTCGAGTAATTCGGCCTTGTTAACCATGAAAGGGATTTCATTGACAATTATTGTTGACTTGCTTTTGTCCTGCCCGATTTCTGCTTTTGCCCTTACGACCACTTTTCCTCTTCCCGTATGGTATGCGTCCTTTATCCCATTTCTTCCGCAGATTAATGCGCCTGTTGGAAAATCAGGCCCGATTACATGCTGCATTAACTCTTCAATTCTAACGTTAGGATTGTCAATCTGCCTGACAACAGCATCAACAACCTCCCCCAGATTGTGAGGGGGTATGTTAGTTGCCATGCCAACTGCTATCCCGCTGCTTCCGTTGATTAGAAGATTTGGCAGTTTTGAAGGCAAAACGAGGGGCTCACTTGTGCTGTTATCAAAATTTGGCGCAAACTTGACTGTTCTTTTATCGATATCCTCAAGCATTTGCTCTGCAAGCTTTGAGAGTCTTGCTTCGGTGTATCTCATTGCTGCTGCATTGTCGCCATCAACGCTTCCAAAGTTCCCCTGACCCTGGACAAGAGGGTATCTCATTGAGAAGTCCTGCGCAAGCCTGACTAGAGTATCGTAAATTGCTGAATCTCCATGTGGGTGGTATTTAGCCATGCAGTTTCCAACAACGTTTGCTGACTTTTTGAACGGCTTATCGTGCATAAGTCCGGATTCCCACATTGTAAACAAAACCCTTCTATGAACTGGTTTTAGCCCGTCTCTTGCATCCGGCAAAGCCCTTCCAACAATAACTGACATTGAGTAATCAAGATAAGCCTGCTTCATCTCCTCGTGAATGACTCGCGGGATGATTTTTGTGCCTACAACGCTGTTTTCTTCGTCTGCCATTTTCTCCTTTATTTTTCTAGAATTGGTAATGTACTTTACCGACGGTAAAATGAAAGTAAGTAAGCTTTATAATGGTTATGTTTTAAGGTTTACTTTCTATATTGAAGATTAATCTTAAATTTGTTTTGATTTTGTACTCTCTTAAAAGTAACAAAAATCGTAAGGTTTATATTAAAAAGCAGATTCTAACATGGAATGCAGGGACAAAATCTGGAGCAAAGAACACAATCTCACAGAGGTTTGGGAATAGCTTTAGGGTCGCTTGCAACAATAGCCGGCAACTCATTAGCAGGGATCTGGGAATATATCCTCTACTTTCATAGATTACAAGATGGTAAAGCAATTTTTCGCCTCAATGACTTGTTTCCGGTTCCGCAATTGAATTATGACAGGCTTCCCACTGTGGCTGGAATTGGCATAGCTGCAATTGGAATCTATACGTTGTACGATGCCTTAAGAAATAATTCACAAAATACGTATCTGAATCAATAAGCATATAGAAGTATTATAAATCCCCTTAAATCTTCTTAACAACATTCGCATTAACCGAAAACGAAAACCCGCAATAAACGCACTTCTTTTTTTTGTTCATCAAACTTGCTTCGGCATTCTGGTATTTCATTTTGTTCCTGCACTTTGGGCACTGCAAAAGAAACATCATTCCTCCTCTTTTTTTGGATTTGTCATTTCTTCCACTTTCCTGTCAATTTTCGATTCGATCTCTTTTTTGATTTCTTCTCTTTCAACCTGCTCGACAATCTCGGGTTTCCTATGCTTGCCCTCGTGATTCTTCTCGGCACTTTCAGGCGGCTCAAGGTCGTTGCTTGCTTTCTCTTCCCCCGCGTCTTCATTCAGGAAGTTTTCTTCGGCTTTTTTGACTTGCTCTGCAATTCTTTCCTGCTCTGGCTTAATTTCCTTGTGCTTTTTTGAAAGCCTTTTTCTGTGATGGCGTTCGGGCACCGGCTCTTGATTTGCAGGTTCGGTTTTTACAACCTCTAAATTTCCAAGGCTCTCTCTTTGCTCGTCTTGCGGCTCCGGCTTCGCCTCATAAGTTTGCACTGGGATTTCAAATTCCTCGTCTGCCTCATCAAGATTTTCAATTTCCTGCTTTATTTTTTCATCCTGCTGCCTTAATTCCTCAGCGGCTTTTCTTTGCCCTTCCTTGATTTTTTTGACATCTTCCTCTTTCTCTTTTATCGCCTGGGAGATGCTTGAGAAATCCTTGAACTTGTCCCTTAGCCTTTCTTCTGTTAAATCAAAATACTTAAAGAACTTGTCAGTCAGCTTTATTAGATTGGTTCTGCTTTCTTTTTGCCTTGTTATATACCCTGCTTTTTCCAGCTCGGCAAGATGGTCATACGCCTTATTTGTCCTTATTTTTATCAGATCGCTCTGAAGGATTGGATATTTAAAGGCGATTACTGCAAGCGTCTCAATGACGCTTCTTGGAAGCTCTGTTTCTGTAACTATTTTTCTTACTATCGAAATTAAATGGTCTCTTACGGTAAATTTCCAAAAATCCCCGTCTTCAACAAGCATCAGAGAAGACTGCTTTGTGTCGTATTCGTGCCTTAGCTCCTGCAATGCCGGTATGACCTCCTCTCTTTTTGAGCGGCATAGCTTGCAAATCTCGTCAACACTCATGCGCTGGCCTGCAGAAAACAGAACGGCTTCTACTTTGCTCTTCGCGCTTGGCTTTTTCTCATTCATGCTAAAGTATAGAACTCGCCTTCTTTTTTAATCTTGCCATCCTTGATTAGGTTTTCGGTATGGACTGCAAGCTCCGTTTCAGGAATTCCTGTAACTTTTGAAATCTGGTGCGGCTTTAGCTTTTGCACCTTGAGGCAGATTACAATCGCGTTCTCGATAATTGCCTTGAGGTTTTTTTTCAAAAAATCATTTTCGCTCTTCTGCTGCTTGACAACCATGTCGACGTTGTGCAGCCTTGCTTGCAGGTCATTTAAAAATCTTGCGAGCTCGTAATTCGAAAGCGTAAGATGCTCTGGCTTTACGATTTCAAGCGATGAGGGCATATACTCAAAACAGAATCCAATAAGCTTGCCTGTTCCCTTGATAACAAGGTCTATTTCAACAAATTTGCCCCATAAATGGCCCACTTCCTTTATTTGGGAAAATTCCTCGTTTAATATCACAAGCTGCGAGTCGCTTTTGATATGCTCCACATAATCCTTTATGGCTTTCTCTACATGCTCTTTTGGCTTGCCGAGCACTTCAATTATTGCCCTGCACCTTATATGGACATTCTCTCCTTGCTTTTCAGGCTCCGCCATTTTTCTTTTAATATTCTAAAATGATATTTGTTTAAAAAACTTCTCATATCGAAAGCTATTGTGTTATCCAGAAACTATTTCCCTACGACAAGTTAATTGTAAGTATGAAACTT
>CAZGTJ010000096.1:0-5207 GCA_964528545.1 uncultured Methanosarcinales archaeon | reverse complement strand
CAAGAAATGGGTTGAATACTCTAAAAATCATATTCCAAAATACGAAACCCTCTATTCTGGAAATCCATGGACTCTAAAATGCTTCAGAAGATACCACAACAAAGTCAAAAAAATAAGGCTTATAAGGGGTATTAGCAGCACTCTTATAAGGAATAAAATAATAAAAGGGAAGGCGTGGGAAAATTTTGTTCCGAAAGAAATTATGGGATATATCAAGAAAATCAAAGGAGAAGAGAAAATAAAAGGGTCTTACCGATCTGTTGGCGGGTTCTGCGTGACTTTGAGAAAATCGAGATAAACTTTTTCCCCAAGTTCCTTTTGAAGCCTGTCAAGGACGACTATTCTCTGGATTAATAGCCGAGTACGCAATTGCCCTGCGCGAGTGGGCCATTTCTGCCAAGGCAGGCGCACGCCAATAATAATCAGGAAATGTTTCACCATACATGGCCAGATTCAGCATCGGCCTGTAAATTGCAGGTTCCAGCTTTTCGTTAGTAGCAACAGGCCCTTAAATATTCCAAATAATTGTAGACGCCGCTATTGCTTCAAGTTTAGATGGCAAAAAAAACTGAAGCTCCGACCATTCCAGAAACCAGAATTTTTTCAAATCAGTCTCAGAAGACTTTGTTGAAGAATCCCTTTTTATTGCTTTCTTTTTCAAAATCGTCAAGAAGCTGCTTTTGCTTTTTTGTCAGCCTCTCAGGAACGGAAATTACAACTTCCACGTGCTCGTCGCCCCTGCCCCTCCGATTTAAGTCAGGAATGCCAATCCCCTTCATCCTGAAAATTGTATTGCTTTGTGTTCCCTCCGGTATTTTTAATTTCGCCATGCCGCTTAAAGTTGGAACTTCTATCTCGCCTCCAAGCGCGGCGATCGTGAAAGGGACATGGGTTTTGATAAAAATATCGTTTCCGTCCCTTTCGAATGTGTTGTGCGGCATCACGTGCAGGACAATATACAAGTCTCCTGCATCCGTTCCTTTTTCTCCTGCCTCCCCTTCCCCCTGCATTCTCAGCTGTGTTCCATCCCTTGCGCCAGCCGGAATTTTTACTTCAATTTTTCTTGTTTTTCTGACAGCCCCCTGTCCGTCGCAGTTTTCGCATTCCTTCTCCACAACTCTTCCCTGCCCCCCGCAGTTTCTGCACGAGGATGTTGTCTGGAACAGTCCGAAAGGAGTTCTTTGGGCTCTTGTAACGGTCCCGTTTCCATTGCATTCTCTGCAGGTTTGGATGCTTTTTGCATCATGCGCCCCTGTTCCATTGCAAGCTCCGCATGTTTCCAGCCTTGGGATACTGACAACTTTTTTTGCTCCAAACGCGGCATCCTCAAGGGCAATTTCCATGTCGTACCTTAAGTCAGAACCTCTCTGCCTTCTTCTCTGGCCCCTTCTTCCTCCTCCAAAAAAATTATCAAAAATATCATCAAAGTTGAACCCAAATCCCCCTGCATCGTGCATGAAATCCGAGAAATCAAAACCCTCGAATCCGCCCTTAAACTGCTCTCCTGCAGTTCCAAACTTGTCGTATTGCGCTCTTTTTGAATCATCTCCTAAGACAGCTGCAGCCTCATTTATCTCCTTGAATTTTTCAGCGGCCCCTGCTTGCTTGTTCAGGTCGGGATGATACTGCTTTGCCAGTTTCTTGTAAGCTGCCTTTATTTCCTCCTTGCTTGCATTCCTCCCGACTTCAAGTGTCTTGTAATAGTCCTTTTCTGCCATTTTCGCTTAATTTGCCAAACTAACTTTCCTATTTTACTGAACTAAAATTTTTCACCCAATAGTTCTTTTTCTATTTGCTTTGCAATCATAAACTCCGCTTCAATTTTTGGATGGCCGTATCTTTTTTGTATGTCGTCAAATCTTTCCTTAAGCGACACCACTTGATCGCCATTGACTCTCTTGTCAGCATAAAAAACTATCTTTTCTTCAAAGGTTGTTGGGACGAGCTCGTCGTGAGCTAAGTTTGACAAACCATGCTTCCTCACAAGGCTTGCAACCTCCGGAAATCCAAGCGATTTCACATACTCAGCCCCGTCAATCTCATGCCTTTTGGAGGAAACTTTCCTGATGTCATGCAAAAGGCACCCTGCCCTGACCAAGTCACGGTTTACTTGAATTCCATTTCTTTCGGCAATATCCACAACTTTCATCGAGAACTCGGAAACAGCAATGGTGTGGGCTATGACCTTATCAGGAACGTTCGCATCTTTTAGTATTTGTATGCACTCCTTTCTTGTTGGAATTTTCATGGCAATGAATACAATTTTGATTTATAGGATTATTGGATAAAAACCGGAAACAAAAATAAAAAATTATTCTTTTTTTTTTTTGCCGTCGTCATGGACCTCGTAGTCTGCGTCAACAATATTTTCATCGTCTTTCCTCGAAGCTTTCTCCTCGGACTGCTGATGTCCATGCTTGTACTGCTCTCCCGCTTTTTGGTAGAGCTCGGTCGACATTTTCTGCACAAGGTCGCTTGTCTCGTCCATTTTCCTCTTTATTGCGGCAACATCTTTCTCCGCGGGCTTCAGAAGCTCCTTAAGCTCCATGATTTTTCCCTTGATTTCGGAAATTTCCTTTTCGGGAACCTTTCCCTCAACATCCTTGAACAGTTTCTCAGTGGTGTAGACAAGGTTGTCCGCCTGGTTTATAGTCTCAATTTCTTCCTTCTTTTTTCTGTCGGCTTCTGCAAATTGCTCGGCTTCCTTTTGCATTCTCTTGATTTCATCCTCGTTAAGCTTTTGCGCTGCAGTAATCCTGATGCTCTGCTCTTTTCCAGTTCCAAGGTCTTTTGCATTCACGTGCAGTATCCCGTTTGCATCGATGTCAAACGACACTTCGATCTGCGGAATTCCCCTTGGCGCCGGGGGTATCCCGACCAAGTCAAACTGCCCGAGGTGCTTGTTGTCATTAAACATTGGCCGCTCGCCCTGGCCGACTCTTATTGTAACTGCAGTCTGGCTGTCTGCTGCAGTCGAGAAAATCTGGCTTTTCTTTGTCGGAACTGTCGTGTTTCTTTCGATAAGCTTCGTGAAGACGCCTCCAAGAGTTTCAATTCCAAGGCTAAGGGGGGTCACATCCAAAAGCAGGATGTCCTTTACTTCTCCTGCAAGGACCCCTGCCTGGACAGCCGCTCCCATCGCGACGCATTCCATCGGGTCAACCCCTCTTTCCGCCTGCTTTCCGATAAAATCCTCGACAAACTTTTTTACAATTGGCATTCTCGTCGGGCCTCCAACAAGAATTATCTTGTCAATTTGCCCGGGGCCCAGCTTAGCGTCCTTTATCGCCTGCTCTGCCGGGTGCCTGCACCTTCTAATGATTGGGTCGATCAGCTGCTCGAGCTTTGCCCTCGTTAATTTAAGCGACAGGTGTTTCGGCCCATCGCTTGTTGAGGTTATAAAAGGCAGATTGACGTCAGTCTCAAAAACTGTTGAAAGCTCGATTTTTGCTTTTTCTGCAGCCTCTCTTATTCTTTGCACTGCTGTCTTATCCCTTAATAAGTCAATGCCTTCTGTTTTCTTGAATTCGGAATTTATATAGTCGATTAGCGCCTGGTCCATGTCTGTTCCGCCAAGCTGCGTGTCCCCGCTCGGTGCAAGAACCTGGAACACCCCGCCTCCAAACTCCATTATTGTGACATCCAAAGTTCCGCCTCCAAGATCAAAAACAAGAATTTTAAGCTCCTTGTCCTGCTTGTCAAGCCCGTATGCCATCGAAGCCGCTGTAGGCTCATTGACGATTCTCACCACTTCAAGCCCTGCAATTGTCCCAGCATCCTTTGTTGCCTGCCTTTGGTTGTCGTCAAAATAAGCTGGAACGGTAATTACGGCTTTGCTTATTTTTTCGCCGAGAAACTCTTCTGCATCCTTTTTTATCTTTTGCAAAATAAAAGCAGAAATCTGCTGGGGTGTGTATTCCTTGCCGTCAATATTGTACTTAAAATTAGCCCCCATCTTTCTCTTGGCGGCCATTATCGTCCTTTCGGGATTTGAAACAGCCTGTCTTCTTGCAGGCTCTCCGATTAAAACCTGGCCGTCTTTTGTGAACGCGACTACGCTTGGGAATGCTTTTCCATAAGCGGTTGTCCCCTCCGCGCTTGGAATTATTGCAGGCTTTCCTCCCTGCAAAACAGACGCTGCACTGTTGCTTGTTCCCAGATCAATTCCTATAATTTTTTCCTTTGCCATTTTTGACCTCCACGACTAGCTGTTTTCCTCGAAATATTTTTTTGCCCGAATAACAAGCGGTCTCAATTCTCCCTTGACGTTTTTTTCGTCCAATAATTTGAGCCCCATTCCGAGCATTTCCGTTTCTTCCTCATCCAGTTCAAAGTCATTATTTACTTTCATTACAATGCTAAACCAGTATCTTACTGTTTTCTCATCCAAATGGATTGCGTCACTTCTCTTTACTTTTTTCATTCCGCCTCACTTCAATATTTCATAGCTCAATATTTTTCTTAGCCTGCTTTTGTCCAGAATAATCTCCTCAAGCGCCGCTCCCTCAATCTTCATTCCGCCGCTCCTGAGGTATTGCGCGTATTGCCTGACTGATTCTGCATCACTCGCATCAATTATTTTATTGACCAAAAACCACGCAGCAAGCTCCTCTCCATAATCCCTGCATGAAATCGAGGTCTTGCATTGCAGCGGCTTGACGTCATGGATTGTGCAGCCCTTTTTCTCGTCATAAAACGTGCATTTTCCATGAGGCAGGCTTTTGTTCCTGATTAGCTTGGGCCTCAACATTTTTTTGTTGAATTGCTCAATTTCCTCCAAAAACGCCTGCTTTAACTCCTCTTGACTTATTTTCAAAAACCTCGAGATGTTTTCAAGGTCACCGTCTGCCAAAATGCCGCTTCCAAACCTGCATCCTGTCCTGCATTCATCGCACCGGCAGGGGGCAGCTAGCCTCAAAACCTCCTTTAACGGAGTATCTTTTTTGATCAAATTCCCACTTTGGATGCTTTTTTTCGCTTAATTTTTAACCATAAATAATGTGAGGGTTATTTCCCGCTGATTTTAACTTTTGAGTGCCTCAGAACCTTGTCATGCAGCATATATCCCTTCTGGAACTCCTCCAAAACGGTTTCATCACCCTTATCGGATGCCTCTTTCATCAAGACCTCGTGCATGTACGGGTCAAACTTGTGCCCCAGGGCTTCGATTGGCCTCAGGCCCTCGCTCTGAAGTGCTGAATAAAGCT
>CAZGTJ010000095.1:3048-5221 GCA_964528545.1 uncultured Methanosarcinales archaeon | reverse complement strand
CTTCGGCTGTGTTGAGATAACATCAATTATCCTGTCCCTGTCAATTTTTTCCTCCGCCTCGTCTATGTGCTCTATTTTCACTGTCTTTGAATTTTTCCTATCGGCAACTTCGCCGGCAACTCTTAGTAATTCAAGAGCCCTTCTTGCATCTCCGTGGTCTCTTGCCGCGTAAGCCGCACATTTTTCCACCACCCCTAGCTCGAGCGTGTCTTTGTTAAATGCAATTTCCGCTCTTTGCCTTAAGATGGCCTGGATCTGAAGAGCGTTATAAGGTGGAAAAATAATTTCTTCTTCCGAAAGAGATGAGCGTACCCTTGGGTCGAGATTGTCAACAAACATGATATCGTTTGAAATCCCAACGATAGAGATTCTATATTCTTCTTCTTCATTTATTCTTGTTAAATTGTAAAGAATGTTATCCCCGGTTTTGCTTATAAGCTGGTCTATCTCGTCCAAAACAAGGATGTACGTCTGCTGCTGCTTTGCAAGTGCCCTGAAAAATGTGAGGTACACTTCTTCTGTTGGGAGGCCTGTTGGAGGGACCGCTTTCCCAAGTTCGCGAGCGAGCTGAGCAATTAGCCTGTATTCCGTATCGGTGCTTCTTTTTAGTTTGCAATTTACATAAATAATTTTTAACGGAACGTTTTCTCTCTCAGCAGCCTCTAATAATTTGCTTGTTGTGTGCTTAACCGTGAGTGTTTTTCCTGTGCCTGTTTTTCCATAAACAAATACATTGGAGGGTCGATCTTTTCTTAATGAGGGGGCAAGAACGTTTGCAATTTGCTGTGTTTGCTCTTCTCTGTACAATATGTTCTCTGGCGTGTAGGCTGATTGCAGGGCTTTTTTGTCGAAGAATACACTATCTTTTCGTAAAAACATATCAAAAAACGAGTCTATACCCTTCTCAACCATGTTTTTCCATATGAAACGGAGGTATATAAAGGTTTTCTTTACGCTACATACCCTTTGATTTCCACTGGAAATTGTTTTTATTTTTTTCTAATATATCTTTTTCTATTTATTTATTATTTTTCTATATAGAATATAAATAATGATAGTTGTGTTAAATTAGTAAAGAAAAACAGAGTTCCATAAGAAGAAAAGGTGTGTGGTTGGTATGTTTTATTACTGGTTAATGATAAAAATAGAAATGTTTTTAAACACATCCATATTACTTAAAAAAATGATTTTACTAACAGCTGAGAAGCAACTTAGAAATCTTGGACTAAACGGTTACGAAGCAAAAGTATGGATTGCCCTTCTTTCCAAATGCACATCAACAGCCGGCGAACTTTCTGATATTGCAAACGTTCCAAGAAGCAGGTGTTATGATGTTCTAAAATCTCTTGAGGCAAAAGGATTTGTACTCTCAATAAAAGGAAAGCCACTCAAGTACAAAACATCCTCTCCAAGCGAAGCGATAGGGAAGGCAAAAAAAAGGATACACACAAAAGCACATTTAGATTTTGAGCGAGCATCAAAAATAAAAGGTACGGGGACGTTTAGTAAACTAAGAAATTTGTATATGATGGGAGCAGAATTTTTAGAGAAGTCTGACTTGTCAAGCTCTCTTAAAGGAAGATTTAATTTATACAATCATATCGGGAATATGATCAGCCGAGCAGAAAAAAACATTTGTATTTCCACAACCCCGACAGAATTTAATGAACTAATCCGCAAGCTAATGCCTTTATTTGAAAAAATATCAAGGAAAAATATCAATATCAAAATCATATGCCAAATAGGCAGAGACAACAAAAAAGTTGCAGATATGGCCAGCAGATTTGCGTCAATAAAAAATACAATCGTTAAGTCAAGATTTGTGATTATAGACGGGAAGGAGATAATCTTCATGGTTCTTGATGATGATGAAGTTAATTCAACTTACGATGTTGGAATTTGGGCAAACACGCCTCTCGTGAAGATACTCGAGAATTCATTCAAATAATTCTTGTAAAGATTTTTAAATAAACCAACTTAGTCTAGTGTATGAAAGTGATCGTGCTTACGAGCAGATATACCGCAACACGCGATATCATAAGTGAAGATTTTGGCAGGCAAACAAGGCTATTTTCTTCACTTAAAAAATTAGGATATGAGATAGATTTTTTTGTTGCAGACTATAGAAAATTTGAGAACAAAAATACCAAGCTCCATAGGATAAATGTATTCA
>CAZGTJ010000095.1:0-3038 GCA_964528545.1 uncultured Methanosarcinales archaeon | reverse complement strand
GCGCAATAGGTTATTTTTTTAGTAGGTGTCATAAAATAAAATTTATCTACGATTTGCACGATAACTATGAAACTTATTCTACTTATAAAATCCCATACTTCAAATATATTGATAATTTTGTTATTAAAAATTCAAATATAATAAAAACAGTCAGCCATCCTCTTCAAAATAAAATCAAAAAAATAAGGAAAAGTAATATTTATACAATTCAAAACGGCGTTGACATGAAAATGTTTATGCAAAAAGACAAGCTTAAGATCAGGAAATCATTAAAGTTACCGCCGGACGCCAAGATTATAATATACACTGGAAGTATACAAAGACTGCAAGGGATAATATCCCTTGTCAATGTTTTCGACAAATTAAAAATTAAAATACCAAATTTATATCTGATAATAGTAGGTAGGTATGTAAAGGGGGAGGAGAACAAAATAAATTTGGAACACCACGGAGTTATTTATCTTGGTTCTCAGACACAAAGAAAAATTGTTGACTTGATAAATGCCGCAGACGTTGCCGTAATACCAAACCCTAGGAATGCCTTTACAGAATATTGTTTTCCATACAAGCTTGCAGAGTACATGGCATGCAATGTCCATATTGTAGCTACCGACGTTGGGGATGTTGGTGTATTGCTCAGGAATTACAAATCAAGCCTCTGTAGGGAGAACGATGTCAACGACATGGCTGAGAAAATACTTGCTAAGCTCAAACAGACTAAAAGACCGAATTACAGTAAAATAACAAGAAAACTCGACTGGAAAATTCTGGCTGAGAGACTAGATAAGATACTCAAATCTGCCTAGGTTAACTTTAAATACCATAACAATTTCTACATATCGAATTAAGCCGAAGAAAATGCACTTTTATGAGTCAATTTTGGTGGACACTGTGGACGGATTTCAGTGTAAATCCTATTCTAATGAGCATCCGGAGGGATACATAATTGTAAAGCCCAAATATGTGCCAAAGAATACACTGGAAGGGGAAGGATTAATGTACAGATTCCTGTTTGAGAAATGCCTTGTTAGGTTTAACTTATTTGCAAGGAAAGAATCACTCAAATCATATCTTGAACAGTTCAGAAAAAAGTTTCCTGATTATATTTATAACTGCAAAGATACGAAGAACTGGTATTTTGTCGTACCGGAAAAAAAGATCAAAATTATACACGATTCAAGAAAAGGTTTGCAGGAGCTGTTGCAGGTTCCAAAAAAAAATTTAGATTCTTATTTAACCCTGGTGGTAGGGTTGGTAGATTTTCTCGCAAAAAGTGGAGTAAAATCAGATGACCTCGGGATTACCCATTCAACTTTAATGGGTAACTACACTCCTGGAAAATCCGATATAGATATAATAATTTATGGGAAGAAAAATGGATGGGAGATATTAAAATATCTTGAAACAGCAAAGCACGACAAGCTGCATTGGAAAACGGACAAGGAGTGGGCAGAATATTATCAGGAGCACAAAACATCGGAATCTTCTCATTTTACTGAGCAGGAATATATAAATCACATGAGAAGAAAAAGGTACGAGGGAATATTTGGAGGCAGTGTTTTTACCTTGTTTACGGTTGAAGAGGCAAACGAAACGTGGTTTAAATGGGGAGAAGACAAAATTGAGCCAATTGGCACAGCAACTGTAAGGGGGATTGTAACTGACCATTACAACAGTTTGGTTAGGCCAGGATGCTACGAAATCAAGAATGGCAAGGTCACAGATTTGCATGGCAAAAACCTTAAAATAGACAAGTCGCTGGAAATAAAAAGAATAGTGACTTTCTCGATACCATTTGTGCAGCAGGCTTTGGAAGGGGAGGAAATATCAGCCTGCGGGCTACTTGAAATGGTAACTCCAAAAAGAGGCTCGAAATATTATAGAATTGTGGTAGGGTACTTCGACGCGTATGTTGGGGAAAGAAGAGAAATGGAGTTTATACAAGCAAGGCTGTGAAATGCATTTTTACGAATCTTCAATAATAACAACAAAAGACGGGCTTCAATGCCAGGTTTATGGTAATGAGCACCCTTCTGATAGAATTCTTGTAAAGCCAAAATACATCCCAACCGACAAAATTTCAAGTGATGCCCTTCCCTACAGGTTTATTTCGGGAAGAAAAATGAACAGGCTTGATTTGTGGGCAAACAAGGAAAAATTAAAGCAGTATGTTGAATCATTCACAAAAGCATACCCTCAATATATCTACAAAAGCCCGTTGCACGATAAAAGCCCACTGTTTTTTGCAATTCCCAAAAAAAACATTGAGAGAGCGTATTCCCCGAGGGAAGGGCTTGCAGAACTAATGAGTATCCCTTCAAAATATCTGGATGAACATCTAAAAACAGTCTCAGAACTCGTTTCATTTCTTCTTACAAGCAAACTTAAAATTGAAGATCTAGGGATTACATATTCAACATTAATGGGATATTATTCCCCTAACGTATCTGACATAAACGTAGTAGTTTATGGGAAAAAGAAATTCTGGGAGCTTATGGGATTTTTGGAAAAAAGCAATCACAAGGACTTAAGATGGAAAAATTACACGGAATGGGAAAATTTTTACAAGAAACGCAACCGGCACATAGTGCACAAAAAGGAAAAGTACATAGAGAATATGCACAGGAAAAAATCCGAGGGATTTTTTAAGAACATATTATTCATCATATTTGCGGTGGAAAATTCCGACGAAACATGGTTTAAGTGGGGAAAAGAAAAATATACAAGAATTGGCAATTCAAAATTTGAAGGAGTGGTTAAGGACCATACAAGCTCGGTTGTGAGGCCCGGGTGCTACACAATCTCAGAATCAAAATTTATTAGCGGAGACAGCAGCTGCAAAAACATCCCAATAAGCAGCATCGTATTTTACTCAAGGGATTATTGCATGCTTGCATACCCAAATGAGAGAATACAGGCCAACGGAATTGTCGAAGAAGTCAAAACAAAACAAGGCAAAAAATACAATAGAATAGTGATAGGGTATTTTGATTCGTACCTAATCAATAAAAGAGAAGAAGAGTACATAAAAGTGGTTG
>CAZGTJ010000094.1:3358-5270 GCA_964528545.1 uncultured Methanosarcinales archaeon | reverse complement strand
TAAGAGACGTTTATTTGCTAGGGCAAATAAGGTATCACAAGCAGGTGCAAAAAAAAATATTGCCTCCGAATTGCTCAAATGAAATGTACATGCTTGGCATCGGGGTCTGCAAGCCAGATTCTTTTTGCGCTAAAATAAAAAATCCTGCGCAGTACACCACGAAAAAGGCTTGGATGATGAATAATCAAAAACCGAAAAAGGCGAAGAAAAAGGCAAAAGGCAAGGTTGAAACAAAAGAAGAGAAAGTTTCCGATTATAGAAAACTATTTAAATAGGCAAAAAAATGGCTATTAATCAAAAAATAGAGGTGATCTGATGGTTTTCGGAGTTCAGGAGCTTACGTTGGCAATCATAATAGGCACTTTGGCTGCCATAGTGTATTCGTTAAGAATTCTGGTTTTGATGGAAAGAAGAATCGCAAGAATCGAGATGCACATTGAGCGTGTTGTCGATAAAATTGTAAGGGAAGAAGTCAAAATAGAGAGGATGGTTAAAAAGAAGTGACCTTTCTGATTTTATTTTTTAATACCTTGTTTTCTCTTCCCAAAAAACGAGATTTATACATGCAGGCCAAGTGATTCGAGTATTTTAAGCGAATCAAAGAAGATAACACTAAAGATTAAACATCAATTTTCCTGATTTCATAGCTTATTAACTCATCAAACAGTAAGCCTCTTCTTTCTGCAACCTTAAAGTCAATGACAAAGCCTGTATTTGTCGTTTCAACATCTTCGGGCATTAAAAAAAACCAGCCTTTTCTTGAAACTTTTATTGCAAAAAAAGGCCTTGCATCGAAAATCTTCGCGAAATCCTTTAGTTGATTCATATCCCACTGGTTTAAGTAAACTTTGCCTTTTCCTGTGCATTTGCACTCTATTGCAAGCCTTCTGTTCATTTCCCTGTTTCCGACAATTAAGTCGGGTCCAGGGTACTTCATTGAGCCTGAGCCGGCGCTTCTTAGGCACGCCCATTCTTTGCCCCAGAACATATGCAAAAGCTCACGTTCAGCATTGCTTCCCTTTGCGTTTCTTGTCATGCTTATTTTTTCCTATTTTTTCATTAATTTGGCGTATTTATCAAAAGGCTCAAGTTCTGCTTCTAATCTTAATTTATCCAATTTTCCTAAATCTTCAATTGGAAATGATCCATCCCCTAAAAATTGAGTTCCGTAAATTTGACTTCTTCCCTTAACCACAAGAATCCTATCCTGCAAGAATGCTATGTGCTTTCTTCTTCCATCATCATGCGGCAGAGCATTGACCGCATTAAGGCAAATCTCCTGGAATTTCAAATCGGGCGAGTGTTGGGTTATCAGCCATGCACAAAGTTCTGAGCCAGAGCCGAATTTTTCATCTGTTGGCCAGCCGTACTTTTCCATTGTTCCCTTAAGCCACTTAGAATTATCTTTATAAACCAAAGAAAACTCATCCAATCCGTTTTCCTTCGATAATTTCTGGTCTTTCTCGATTCTTTTCTTAAATTCATCTAATGCTGCGGTTTTCATATTGTTTGCCTCGTTGTGCCTTATTAAATACTTCACGCGCATGTCCGGTGGTTTATAAATCAATTTTCATGAAATCGTGGGCGCAAATGACGTTATCAAACAGATCTCTTGCGTCCTCTTCAATTTCCTGCGTGTTTTTGTATCTTGCAGAAAAATGCATCAAAACAAGCTGCTTGACGCTTGAATTGTTTGCAATCTGGGCGGCATTTTTTGCTGTCATATGATTGTATTCTTCGCCTTTTTCTGCCAGTTTTGAAGCATAAGTTGATTCACAAATCAGCAAATCCGCGTCCTGCGCAAGCTTGTAGCAGTTATCAGTTAAAATGGTATCGGTGATGTAAGCAACGATCTTTCCTTTTTCCATGTAACCGACTTCGTCGGGATTGATTTTTTTGCCATTAAACTCTA
>CAZGTJ010000094.1:0-3348 GCA_964528545.1 uncultured Methanosarcinales archaeon | reverse complement strand
GGCCCTTCCGGAATTTGCAGTTTCCTGATTGTTCTCATGTCAATTTTTCTCTTGTCTTTCTCAACAAACCTGTACCCTACTATTTCAATTCCGTGCTCTAATGGGTATGAATGCAGTTCAAATTCATTGCTCTCAAAAAATTTGCCCTGACTTACCTCTTTTACTTCAAATTTTAGGCTCTTGTCAAACACAAACGCTTCAAACATCTTCTCGATTCTTTTCTTTGTTCCGGCTGGACCATAAATTTCCAGTGCACCCTGGTAATTGGTAGAGCTTAATGTCTGCATTAAGCCTGGCAATCCAAGAACGTGGTCACCGTGCCAATGGGTGATTAAAATTTTGGTGACTTTTTGTATGCTTATCCCTGTCGTCTTAAACTGCCTTTGCGTCCCTTCGCCGCAGTCAAGCAAAAGTCCTTCGGCTTCGTAGCTAAGGAAAACTGCCGGCTGGTTGCGCTCTTTTGTTGGAACCATTGAGGATGTTCCCAAAAAGGTTATTTGCATACTTGAAAGAATATAAAAATCTTATATAAAACTTTGCTGATTTTTGTTTAAAAACCTTTTTAAAGCGCCTTGATTTCTAACCAGCTAATGACGCCAAAGAAAAAAACGGAATCAGAAGAAGTTTTGCCAAAAAAAGATAAGGTAGAGGAAAAAATCAGGGAGCTAAAAGAGCCGATCAAGGCATACTATTCGAAAGAAAGGGTGATTACAGAAAGTTCTGACGCTTCAAGAGAGCTGTACAACCAAAGCAGGTTTGGCACCTTGCTTGAAGACGGAAGAGTGCAGCTTTCCTTGATCGAGGCATTGTATCTTGCAGAAAAAAAGAAGCTTCTTGTCTACGACCAGAAGGATAAGCTAATAGAATTCTGTTCTTTCATGAAAAAAGTCCAGAAATCAGAAACAAATTTTTGGGCAAGATATTCCGTGTATAAAGACATAAGAAACAGAGGATACATAATCAAGACTGCACTAAAGTTTGGCGCCGATTTTAGGATTTATGACAGGGGCGTAAAGCCGGGAGAAGACCATGCAAGATGGGTTGTTTTTCCAGTGCATGAAACATCAAGCTTGACGTGGTACGAATTTTCCGCCAAAAACAGAGTTGCACATTCAACAAAGAAAAGGTTATTGATAGGCTCTGTTGACGATGAAGGAGATGTCACATATTGGGAAGTCAGGTGGCTTAGGCCTTAGCTGCAACATTTCTTAATGCGAAGTGCCTAATTCTGTTAATATCTATAATTTATAAGAAATTTTAAATGGGTATCAATAGGATTTGGTCGTGAAATGTCTCAAGGCCAAGAAGTCAAAGAATTGTTGGCAAGAAAAGATAGGGTAAACTCGATATGGAAATATTTTGGAATATGTACGGAAATGACGAGCACAGAAGCAAACTAAGAGAAATAGAAAATGTCGGGGATGAGTTTAGGAAAAATGGGGTGGAAAAAATAAAAATAGTAAAATTGCCGATAGAAAGCCGACATTATCGCATTTTCATGAAGATTATGATCATATTTATGTTAACGGATTTTATGCTTACATCAATGAAAATGGAGGTTATGAATTTGTTAAGAAAGTAGTTCATTATAAAGTGCCTATCAATCCTGAAACAATGATTGGGTTTGGTATACAGAGGCAATGACATCGTCACCAAAACCTATTTAAACAGAGTTTTTAATTCTTAGTTCATGGAAACCCGAGACCAGATTCTTGAAATCGTAAAAAGAAAAGGTCCGGTAATACCCTCACAGATTGCAAAAGAAATAGGCTCTAATATTCTGATGGCATCTGCCCATCTTGCAGAGCTTACCGAAAGCCGAAAATTGAGAATTTCGCGCATCAAATACGGAGGCTCTCCTCTTTATTACTGCCCGGGGCAAGAATCCATGCTCCAAAAGTACTCTGCAAATCTTAACGAAAAAGAAAAGAAATCCTATGACCTGTTAAGTGAAAAAAAGATCCTGCGCGATTCCGAGCAGGCTCCGGTTGTAAGGGTCGCATTAAGGGAGATAAGGGATTTTGCAATGCCACTTACTGTAAAGCACAACGACGCAATCGAAATTTTCTGGAAATGGTATTTGATTAATGACGAGGAAGCCGAGCGCCTGATAAAGTCGAAGTTAAATATAATGCAGGAGCAAATGCCTTCTGAAAAGAAAATTTTGCAGAAGATTGGATCTTCAAAAGAAGAAAACCCCAAGCCTCTTCTCGAAGTTGCCGAAAAGCAAAAAAAAATCGAGGAGAACAAGGAAATAAAACCGATTGAAGAAAAGGTAAAGGAGAAAAAAGAAAGAAAATCAAAAGTTAGTGGAAAGGAATCCGACTTTTTGATCAATGTCCGAAATTATTTTGAAAAAAGCAATATATCTGTAATCTCAACTGAAGTAATAAGGAAAGCAGAGGCTGATTTCATAATCCAGATCCCGAGCATTGTCGGAAATTTAAGATATTTCTGCAGGGCAAGGGACAAGAAAAAAATAAGCGATTCTGATTTAAGTGCAGCTTTCGTCAAGGGGCAATTGCAAAGGCTGCCTGTTCTTTTCGTATCGGGAGGCGATTTGACATCAAAAGCGCAGGATATGCTTGGCAAGGAATTAAACAGCCTAACTTTCAAGCAGATTTAGTTCCAAATTTATACAATTAAATATTTAAAACCGCTAAGTCTACCAATAATAAATGGGAGTTGCATTAACTGAATTATTGCTCATAAAGGAGATAAGTGTTGATTTTCTGCAAAACAAGACCTTGGTAGTTGACAGCCCGATGTGGATGTACCAGTTTTTAAGCAATATCAGGCAAAGGGACGGAACTTTATTGATGGATTCGAAAGGGAGCGTAACATCACATTTGATGGGGCTGATGTCAAGAATTCCGAATCTGGCAGAGCAGAACATAAAACTGGCCTTTGTTTTTGACGGAGTGCCTCCGAAACTAAAGCACTTGACGCTAGAGCGAAGAAAAGAGACGAAAATTGAGGCGATGAAGAGTTTTGAAAAGGCAAAAGAGGCTGAAGATGCAGAGCTGATGAAAAAATATGCCTCCAGAACTTCAAGATTAACACAGGAAATGATTTCAGAGGCAAAAAAATTAATTCTTGCTCTTGGATATCCTGTAATAAATGCGCCGTCAGAAGCAGAGGCGCAGGCATCTTTGATTGTAAAGCAGGACGATGCCTTTGCGCTTGCAACGAATGATGCGGACGCATTATTGTTTGGCAGCCCAAGAATTGTAAGGAACCTAAATATGGTTGGCAAGAGAAAAAAGTCAAGCAAACTTGCCTATGAAACAATAACACCGGACTTGATTGTACTGGAAGACAATCTAAATCACTTGGAAATAAATACAG
>CAZGTJ010000093.1:916-5275 GCA_964528545.1 uncultured Methanosarcinales archaeon | reverse complement strand
TGGCTTTTGGGCAATAACAATAAAAACACACATAACTTGACTTTGTCACCCCATTACATAAGATATACCGTGGCATTTGCGTCCAGATTCAATTATGGAGTCTAATTTTTCCTAAAAAATACAGAAAATTTTTTAAATGAACTTGAAGAAGATGAATTAATAAGTATATCTAGAGCGATAAAAAAGATACTTTAAAAATTAAAGTCTATAAATACATCGTATAATATGTTTGTTCATTACTCAATCGACAAGGAAAACCTGCATTTTTATATCGAGACCTGCCCAAGGAGAGGTACCTTAGAGGGAATTTGGCCGAGATGAGGCTAAATTTTACAAAGGATAGTCAGTGAGAGCCTTTTCGACATCATCGGGGTTCCATCCAGCATTCACGAGCCTTCTCCTGATCTCGAAATCTTTGAATCCGTTGCTGCGCATGCGTTTTATATAATCTATCATCATTCTATTTCCATTATAAACGCCCAACTCTGATTTTTTTCTGTCAAATTGCTTTATCTCCATGACACCTCCCCCTATTATAGCAATGAAAACAAATGCAAGCGCAAGGATTGTAAAGATTGAGCTCAGTTTCTTACTTTTTATCTGTATCTCGCGCTTTTCCTCAGTGGTAATTTGATTTAACTCCTTTCCTAATCCAAAGGACGATGGATATTGGGTATTCGCACTTTTTGTTGTAGCATCGCAGTTTTGGTTCATTGAGGGAGCTTTAGTTCCAACATCACATGAATTGGTTTGTGAATGCTGGGCAACTTTTGCAAAAACACAAATTCTGCTCTGGACACCATTGCTGCACGTACCCCAAGAATCGCAATGCCATTCGTAGTTACATATATTGAAAGTACCTCCACCGCCTGAGCCTCCTGCCCCTCCACCCGCGCCACCTCCGCCGCTTCCGCCACTGCTGAAAGTATTTCCGGCACAAGAACCGCAATCGCCGGCACAGTTTGAGCAGGATTCTTGTACAGAACAGTAATCATCTCCACAATAGGAGCCCTCGGCAACTGAATATTCGGTGAAGTGTGGTACGGTAAAGACAATAGTCTTGTTGCCAAAGAGCAAAATCTTGCATTGGGTGCAGGTATTTGATTCAACTTTAATCACGGGATTGATATTTGATACATTGAACAAAGTTATGGTTGCAGGAACATTGAGGTAACCGTATAAATCAGAGTGTACTACCACCTTGTTTTGCTGAATATCAACAAGTGTATTCAAATCAACGGGGCTTGAAAAGTCTGAATAGTTTTCAACAAGCATTACTGGGCTTCCGAATTCAATCTTTCCTTTGTTTCTTATTCCAAGATCGAGTTGTGCAATACTTGTGAGGTCGACTTTTGAAAAATTCGTCGAAAGCTCAGGTGAAAATTTTGAAAAAAAAGGCAAGGGGCAACCATAAATATCAACGTTATTTCTTAGTGAATGTGGGGTGAAAGGACATTTGTCCAATGTATTTGATATTTTATCATTGTCATAATCATTGCTAGGCAATTTATCAACTAGTGCAAAAAACGTCTCTGCCCTCGCAGTTTGCGAGTTGACAGTTGCAATTGCCCTTATTCGATGTACACCATAATCAGCACTAAAATAGTAAGTTCCATTTAATGTCAAGTCATCAAAAATGTTTTCGTCAAATTGGAAAATCAGCACGGTCACATTTGCTGAAATATTGTACGTCAAATTTACTTCCGTTCCTGCAACAATGGATTTTGGAGATGGAAATACCAATGAGAACTGGGAATTTTTCTTTGTTGTGAAGGTGAAATCTTTGGACATAGACGTTATATTACCAACCGCAGATAAAATCCTGAAATGGTATAATGTATTCAGGAGCAGATTATCCAAAGATTCTAAGTGGCTCGTTAGCATATTTGTGTTGATGGGAGTTTTCTGGCCATAAGAGGTGGATGTGCCATATTCCAATTGATGGGTTGCAGGCAGGCTGGTGAACCATGATATAGCTGCCCCCATTTCCGTGGCTGAGGCCTGCACACCCGAAATAATGACGTTTGGACTTTGCGCAAGGCTTGCAACCGGCGTGTTCATATCTTCGATTATTTCGTCCTGAGTCAGTGCTCTTTTGTAGACACGAAATTCATCTATTACACCAGTAAAAGGAAATTCGTTGTTGTTGCTCCCGATTGACAAAGCGCCGGATTTCTTGAAATTCAAGGAAGAAGTTGAGATTGGAATAAGGACTCCATCATTATATAGTGAAAAATTGGCGCCATTATAGACAACAGCTATGTGCTCCCACTTGTTTAAATCAATAGTATCTGGTGGTGTTGCAGGCCCTGTGCAGTTGTGTCCGTCTCCATTCTCAACAACAAGCGCTTGGTCGCTGGTAAAGTAATGATTAACATATATTCTAAAACCTGTGGGTATGCATCCAAAGTCCGAGTTTGCCACAATTGTTCGAATTTGGCCACCATTGCCGGGTTTTATCCATGCTTCAATGGTAAAAGCATTCAAATCCACAAATGGGGTAATTACAACGCCTTTTGTTCCATCAAATAATATTGCCCTTCCGTATTTTCCATCAGTCCAATTGATTTTTGAAGCGGTCCCATTGTTTTGCTTGCCCGATAAATCATGTACGACGGTGCCGGAGCCTTCGTCAAAGCTATAAGCAAGTACAAGTCCAAGGTTTTTTACAATTATTTCAATCGGAGCTGATGTTTTTGCGTTGTTGGAAGTGTCCTTGGCAACTGCAGTAATGTTGTGGCGGCCATTTGTCGTCAAGGTGGTATCAAAATTAAAGGAAAACTGCTCGGAGGCAATTTTTGGGCCGATTGCGTTGCCATCAATAAAGAACTGCACCGAACTGATGCCATATTCATCTGACGCGGAAGCTGAGAGCGGAGCAATGCCTGCAATGGTTGAGCCGGGAAGAGGACCTGTAACCGAAACCTGGGGTGCTTTTGTATCTGGAGGAGGTGTTGTCACCGCGGCTGCGTCTGATTGTACCCCTTCATTTCCGCGATAGTCATACGCAAGAACAGTATAGGAATATGAGGTTGAAGGAATTAACCCATTATCCTGGAACGTGGCCTTTGCAGTATTTCCCACAACTACACCCTTTCTAAGTATCTTGTAGCCTGCCACTATTATATTGTCCGTGGCCGGTGACCATGTTAAAGAAACGCTCATGGGGCTTACAGGAGTGATTTTTACATTGATTACTTTTGATGGAGGTTCTGAATCAGGTGCTCCACCGAGCTTGTTATAGAGATTAGTCAAGTAATTTCCCAGCGGTCCGAGGAGGTTTCCATAATCCTGATCTTCGCCACCAATCCAATGCCCAAGTGAATCTTTACCGATTGCCTTTCTTGCTTCAACTCCGTCGTAGGCATTATCGAGTGCCGTAACAATTCCAAAATTTGCATGCTCGCTTCCGTCACCAAGTGCCCTATCGAAATAAGACCAATGCTCCCATCCGATTACAAAATAATTTCCGTCGCTTCCCTGCACACTGGTAATAGAATCCAAAAGTTCAATAATCTTAAGCGCGCGGTCATTCTGTGTAGGTGAATCAAGACCAAGGTAGATTCCCTGAGCCTGCACCCTTATCCTGTGGCCTATGCTCGTGCACGAGGTGTAATCACCCCACATTTCAAGGCTGCTCCAGCTGGCGCTTGCAGGAACAGGGCTTCCGCCATAAAGTCCCTGGCAATAAGCCGACCACGATTGATCATCGGGAAATTCAACCGGCCATCTGTAAGAAAACTTGTAAGGCCTTCCAGTAAATGTGATTTTCGTTCTTTGCGTAGCTGGATCAAAAGATAACGATGTGATGAGGCCGCCAAAATCATTTGGGGAATCGTGGTCAGCGGTGAAATAATCTATAATGAAGACAGGCCTTTGCATAACATCATAAAAGTGTTTACTCCCATCAGCATCGGTATTTGCCCAAAGCACGTCAACATATGGTGCAATTGCCCTCAATACAAAATCCGGGGCGGCATAAAGTCCTAAGGCAAGCAGGTTATTTGTTTTTTCCCTGATGGGAGGGAAAACCATGGACGCGTATTTTTGCGCAAAAAGTGCCACAAAATCATCCAAGTCCTGCTTTAAACTTGGAAATCCCGTCTTATCAAATGCGATATATGAAATCCTACAGTCAAAAGCCCCTGCACTCAACGCACTCTTTCCGTCTTCATCCATGAATCCGCTTCCTCTACCATATGCATTGGTGCCATCATTAAGGCTACCTGATGAAGTATCCCATGTAGTGTAATTTGTCCCCCATGCCGCATTAAGCCTATTCAGCGCTTTTATTTCGAGATTGTCGGGCACTTGGTGATAAGTGTAGTAAGGCGTCTGCGTGTCAATGGTAAAAGGCCC
>CAZGTJ010000093.1:0-906 GCA_964528545.1 uncultured Methanosarcinales archaeon | reverse complement strand
AGTTACCAAGTAATCATGTAAACTATATCCAGAAGTTTTGTATGGATTCTGTGCCAAGATTACCCAGCCCATGTGGTCGTGGCTAGTCGCGCTTAGCCCAAACAGCCAATCTGGCTCGTCTGCAATAATCATAAATGTCCATGGATGCGGTACATAAATTCCGTATGTAATGCCATCCTGGATGCTGGCATCTATCGCCCCTTTCACCGTGGGATCGAACATGTCAGCTATTTTGCCCTGGTATATTTCGTATCCTTTCCCATCAGAGCCTCCGATTGGGCAGCGGGCGCCGGAATAGACGTTCTTTACCTTCCATGTCTCATCAAGTGCCCTTGCAGAAGTTGATGCGCCCGGCTCTTTGACAAAATTTCCCGTTGCAGCTCGCCAAGCGGCAGGTGATGCATATCCTACTGTATTAAATCCCCATTGTGAAAATCTTTGCTTAACACTAGTTACCCAGCCTGTCGTATTGGAGAAGGCATAATACTTGGCCAGGTAAGTGTCATAGTAAGATGGTGAATCAAAAATACGCTCTATTATGGGTGATGTGGTAAATGCTTTTGTGACGACGCCTTTGATATAATACCTTGGCACCGCATCCGAACTTACTTTTTGAGTTGAAAAGTCAGGGGGAAAAAAGCTGCCCGTCCAGTCAAAATAAAACCATTTTATTCTATTAATGCTTGTATTCCATGAAAATCCAACGTCAAAATTATAGCTTTTATCCGAATTTAAGCCGCCGTCTGCAGTTCCGGGATTTCCATTTCCGTTTAGAAGATTCCATCCTGAAGCAGTTGAATAGTACCACTGGATTTTTCCTCCAATTCCAACTTGATTTAAATAAACGACCGTCACATCAAAAGGCTTTTGGTAGCCAAGGTAAATCGTATCACCGACGTTTTCCAG
>CAZGTJ010000092.1:0-5317 GCA_964528545.1 uncultured Methanosarcinales archaeon | reverse complement strand
CACAAGATTGCAATAAGAATCTGCTCTATGACGTTTTCCTGCCCGACTATTACTTTGCTTAACTCTTTGTTTAATTCGTCAAAAATCTGTTTGTAATTCTTCATCTATATTTCACCTCTAAGGTAATTATTAAAAGTAAGTTATCCGCATATTTATAAATTATTTGATTAATAAATGTACGGTTTACTTTTTCTAAAAACGTAACAGAAATGTTTAAATAGTATTACGCGTAATACCTTTGCATGAAATCAGAAAAAACATCCGTAACGCAAAAGTTCCAGACAACTATCCCAAAGAATATCAGGCAGTTGCTTGGCATCAAAGCCGGTGAGAATGTGGAATGGCATGTCGTGAAAAGCATGGTTGTAATGCATAAAAGGGAAAATATCGCAGACCCTGTAAAATTTCTTACATCACAAATTAAGCTCGACATTGACGCTGTAAGGCTTGCGCGCGAATCCAGAGAGGATTTTGGATGATCTACATCGACACGAACGTCTTTATTTATGCCATAGAAAACCACCCAAAATATGGAGTGGCGTGCAAGAAAGTCCTTAACGACGTAATGGACAAAAAAATAGAAGGTGTTTGCTCTGTCCTCATACTAGCTGAACTTCTAAACGTCTTATTAAAAATACAAAAAATTTCGAAAGGAAAGCTGGATGTCAAAGAAAGCATCAACGCAATACTTTCTATGCCGATAACGTGGTTTGAAATGGATTTTTTTGTTATAGAGAATGCTTCAGGATTTAACTATAATATCTCAGGTATCGATTACATACACATTGCAACCATGCAGATTAACTCTATCAAGAAAGTAATATCCGCAGATGCAGAACTAGACAAAGTTGACTTCATTGAAAGGATTGACCCTTTAAGATATAAATAATTCCTAAGTCAATTTTCATGCTTATTATAAGCCTTGAATTTTGGATATAATTTTTCTTGTAAATTCTATTTTTTCCTTGTATTTAATTTTTGTTTTGGGTTTTCTTTGAGGAGCATGATTAAAAGTATTGTTATAATCATTATTGGTCCAACAATGTTCCAAAATAACATATTATCCCTATATCCTTGATAAATTGACACTAATTTTTCTTTAAAGGTTAAAATTGGATTTGATATTTCTGAAGTAAGTCCACCGTGATTTAATCTTGGAGTGTTATTTTCGTCAGTGTAAGTTATGTTGATATCCCCAGAATATTCTGGGAAATGCCCGACTGAAGTATACATTTAGAGAGTAACAAATCAGAAAATACTATAGGGGACAAAAAATATACGCCAAATGCAAAACTAAAATAATAGAAAAAATTACAATCAATGCAATCAAAACATCTTTCTTTTTCATAGCAAACTTTTATCCCTCGGCCAGTTTCTTGAAATAATTCCTAACCAATTCCTGCTGCTCCTGCGGGATGTTTTCCTCATAGGCAGTTGCCTCCTTAACGCCTATTTCCTGGGGGAACGTTGATTCGAACTTTTGCCTTGTTGCCTCGCCTTCTTCTTTGACATTTACCTTAAAATCAACCGGCTTGATTCTGATATTAAGCTCATTGTCCCCGAGCCTCGCAACATCCTTGTCGCCGTAAATGTCCTCGCTTGTGTTAAGGTAGGTTGCGCCAAAGTTTCCAACGCCCTTTGGCCCTTTTTCAAAAATGTCAGGAACGTTCCTTTTCGCAAATTCTAAGAGCTTAAGGTCAAGAGTTGACGTGAAAATAATCAAAAACGAAAGCAGCATGACGGCAAAAATCTTGTAGGAGAGCGTTCTTGGGTTAATGAACATCGAGAGTCCCACGTTTTTCATTTCCCTTGTAACCTCGTACTCAAGCTCGTCTGTAATTGGGTTGCTAATATGCAGATTGTCTGCGGCGGTCCTTAATTTTTCCCTTAAAGGCTCGTGTTTGCTCTCGACAATCAATGTCTTGGACCTCTTAAACCTGATGTAAGTGAACACTATCAGATAAATTGCTGCGGGAATAAATGCGTAAAAGTGGCTGATATCAAGAAGCGAAAGTAACAAATAAGTAACAAGAAACAGAAGTGTAGTGTTAACTATATTTTCAAATAGTATAATCTCGTTTAATGTCCTGTTGATTTCCTTTACCACTCCGCCGAAATGTTTCATTTTTTTAGCAGTTTTCCGACTGCCCCGAGGTTTGTTCCAGGCAGTCTTTTTCCTCTTCAAGATTATCGATTCTGGCTTTCAGGCTGTTAACCTGCTGGTTTAGCTGCGCAACCAATTGTGTCTGCTGGGCGAGCTTGCTTTGTGCGTCTGAGAGCTGCGCGTTTGCGCTTTTGAGCTGGGCCTGCGCGCTTGCAAGCTGAACCTCAAGTTTTTTCTTGTCGGACTCCAAAGTGTCCCTTTCGCTCTTTGTATCAACAAATTTCTTGCTGAGCTCATCTTCCTTTTGCTGCCTTATCTGGAGCTGTGTGCTTGTTTCATTAAGCAGATTTCTTTTTGACTCCAAATCATTTGTGACTTTTTCAAGCTCTGAAAGCTCCTTTTGGTATGTCTGCGACACATTCTTGAAAGTTGTCTGGTAATAAACAGTAAAGCCGCTGAACATAATCAAGGCTGCGACTATTATAAGCAGAAGCCCTACATTAACATCCCGTCTCATAAATGCCATAATTTATCACTTTACCTTGTGTTTTCCCTGTATTTTCTTATCAAAATTTCAGTCAAGAACAATACCAAAGCCAGTATTGCAAACGGCCACCTGTAATCAGTTGAGTCAATTTTTATTCTTTTCGATTTTGCCTTTACAAACTCAATAATTCCATCGGTGTCTTCGGGATTAAAAATCTTGCCTCCTGTCTTGTCAACCAGGTTTGTGAATTCCGTGCTTATCCCAAGGTTTGCGTACTCGTTGTCGTAATTAACCGCAAAAGTCGCGCCGAGCAATTCGCTGTAGCCGGCTTCTGCAGGGGTGTATAAAGCTGAATAAAGGTTTGTGTCGATTTTCGCAAATGACAATCCATCTGCTTTTGGAGCCTCTTTTGCAATGACGTTAACGCTTGCAGGAGTTCCAAGGAAAGCGTCCCTTATCGTCACATCATAGGACTTTTTCCTTCCCAAATCCCCTATCGCCCAGTTTATGCTTCTTGTGGTCAATTTCGAATTCTGCTTGTTTAGCAATTCTCCTGCCCATCTTGAGCCGTCGTCGGTTGAGAAGCTGACGACCCTTCCGAGCCCGAATCGCCAGACAACAAGTATCGGGATGTTTTTGTGAGTCGTCACAAGAACTCTTGCAGCAGGCTTTGGAACCGCGTAGTTGTAGCCGGAAATTGTTGCGTGCAAGCCGTCAAGCCCCAGCGTTATGAAATGGGTTGTGTCAAGCGGAATCAAGGTGTTGTAGAATTCCTCCCCTTTTTTGTCGTCTTTGTCTCCAAACTGCACCTTTAGCTTGTTTGACGCATCCGCCTTGAAGTAGATTCCTTCCCCAAGCCTTGCAATATTTTCAAGGAACAGGTTGTTTTCCGAGCCTGCAGAATCGGTTTCTGTTCCAACCCCTACAACAAATACTTTCACCCCTTTTGCGTTTACATTTCTTACAGCGGCAAGCGTGTCTTCCTTGAGCTTCAGGTTTGTTGTTTTCCCGTCGCTGACAAAAATTATATTTTTGCTCCCGCCTGCCTTGTTTAGCATTGTGTATCCTGCTCCGATTCCGACATCAAAACAGCTCTGGCCGTCAAACCTGACCCGCGCAATCGCGTCCTCGAGCGTTTTCTTTATGTCTTTTAGCGGCTTTATTCCAACCGGCTCGCCATTAACGCTGACTTCGTGGGCTTGGCATGGGAGTCCCCCAAAAAACAAAGCCCCTACGTTGTTTTTCTCGCTAAGGCTGTTCAATACGCTTATCGCCAGCGCTTTCTCGACTGCAATATAATCCTCGGTTCCTGAGCTCCTATCAATTACCACAACTATGTTCATATCGCTCTTGTTTTGCTCTTCGCTCGTGCCAATTTTTATGGGCATCAGTGTTTCTATCAAAGTTCCCTTGTAGCCTCCCCTGTCGAATGAGCTGTCGCCGCCGATGAAAATAAGCCCGTTTCCGTCGGAAACATAGTTTGAAAGCATGTCTATTCCGGGGTTTATTTTTGATGCCCGTATATCGTTGAATATCACTGCCATATAACCGGAAATATCAGCAGGAAGCGAGCCCGCCACATCCAGCTCGTAAATTTTGTCAAGCTCCTGCGAGAGTGGCGATTTTTTTTCAGACACAAAAAGAACTTTTGGCCTTGGCACGATTTTCACGCTCTTGTAATAAACATTGTTGGCGCTAAAATAATCTTCTCCTCCAAAGTTTGTCAGGCGCGCGGTGATTTTGTGGTATTCTCCTTCGGGAAACTTTCTTGAAAACGAATAAGTCTTGGGTCCTTTTGCGCTTTCCTCATGGACAAGGTTTGTGTCATCGGCTACAACCTGCAATTTGTAGGAAATGTCCTTTCCTACATTATTGACCTTGACAATAAAATCCTCCTCGGTATCCTTTATTAACTCGCTTGGGCCTTCAATCGTAACTCCCGCATCGCTTCTTACCGCATCCATTTTAAGTGTGCTTACCGAGGAATTGATGCTTGATGCAAAAAGCATGATGTCACCGAGAAGCTTTCCCTCGTTGTTTGAGCCGTCGGTAATAACAAGAACGTTGTCATTCCCTTCGATGTTGTTCAGTATCCCGTTTCCGATAGGCGAGCTCTCCCCGCTCGCAATTGTCCTGACCTGTATGGGGATTACGCCCTCGAGTTTTTTATGCAAATCAGGCGCCAAGTTCAGGTTGTAAAGCGCCATTGAAGTTGAATTATCCACAAGAATCGTCAACCTTGGATTTCCGGGAACTGTCCTGTTTTCAAGCACAAAAGGGGATGCGATTGCAACCATCAAAAATAAAACAGCAAGGCTTCTTAAGACAAGAACAATTCTTCTGTCAAAGGCCTTTTCCTTAAGGTAATTTTCAAGCTCCATTCTGTTGCCGAATTTCACAAAAGTCCTTCTCGTAAACCATGCCAGCAAAAGCAGCACCGGAACTATCGCCACCAGCACATATGAATAGCGCACGCAATAGTCTGACACGCAGTATATTCTCGAAAAGTCAGGAATCACTATGTTCATATGTCACCTCTTATTTTAATGTAAAAAAACTCGGTTATCATGAACAGGAATACCAAAATCAAAATCAAGACTTCAAGATTAAAGTCGTGCTCAGCACTCTCCCTGGCGAGAAGCTTTTGCCTCTGCTGCTGGCTTTCTGCCCTTGACGGAAGGTTAATGTCGGATTCCTTTTCATCCAGGAGGTTTACCGCAAACTTT
>CAZGTJ010000091.1:0-5330 GCA_964528545.1 uncultured Methanosarcinales archaeon | reverse complement strand
AGATTGGGCCCGACTTTCATAAAATTCGGGCAGGTTTTAAGCGTAAGGCCGGATTTGATTCCAAAAGAATAGTGCAAGGAGCTCGAAAAGCTTCAGGATCAAACCCCTGCAATGCCTTACTCACAGGTTTTATCAATTATCGAGCACGAGCTTGGCAATAGTATTGCCCATCTTTTTCATCATTTTGAGAAAGAGCCGCTTGCATCCGCTTCAATAAGCCAGGTCCACAGGGCCACTTTAAGGACAGGGGAAAAAGTTGTTGTAAAGGTGCAAAGGCCTGATGTAGGAAAATTGATGGAGACGGACACAGAAATAATGCTTTATTTTGCAAGGCTTATTGAAAATTATCACGAAGGTCTGAAAAAATACAATCCGGTAAAGATAGTCGCTGAATTTCAGGAATGGGCCGGCAGGGAGCTGGATTTCAAGCTCGAGGCGCGGAATGCAAAAAGATTCTACGAAAATTTCAAAAACAGCAAAACAGTCAGGATTCCGAAAGTTTACGACGAGCTTACTAGCGGGAAAATCATCACGATGGAGTATATTGAAGGAATTCAGCTTCATAACATAAAAGAAATAAAGAGAAAAAAGCTTGATTTTAGTAAAGTAATGGAAAACGGTTTCTCTGCAATCATGCAGCAGGTTTTTGAGCATGGAATATTTCACGCCGATCCGCATCCTGGAAATATCCTTGTGCTTCCAGACAACGCGATTGCATTTGTTGACTTCGGCATAGTCGGCTTTTTTGACGAGAAACTGAAAAACAGGTGCATTGACTTGCTTTACGGAATTGCCTGCCAGGACGAGGATTTGATTGTCAACACTTTTGTCGAGCTCGGTATGCACGATCAGGAGATTGACCATTCCCAGTTTAAGTCTGACATTTCTTATGTGATCCAGCCGCTCCAGGACTCGTCCATAAACGAAATAAAGGTTAGCAGGGTCCTTGAGGAAGTGCTCTCTGTTGCGCTAAAGCACGGCCTTAAGGTTCCCGCGCCGTTTGTCCTTTTCGGAAAGACGATAATAACACTGGAAGGAATCGCCCTCGAGTATGATCCGAACTTTAAAATCATGGAAAGCATCAGGCCCCTTGCGGAAAACCTTGTAAGGAAAAGGACAAGCCCGCTATACCTGTGGAAAAGCATGATGCACAACATGGACCGCTACAAGAGATTTGCAGAGAGCTTTCCTGAAAAGGCGAACAGGGCCCTCGAGAAAATTGAGAAGGGCACGGTCAGGGTTGATATAGAGGATACTGACATAAAAAAACTGTCTCTCGAGCTCAACAAAAGCAGCAACAGGATTGCTTACGGCTTGATGGTTGCAGCATTTTTAATTACATCAACACTTCTGGTAAACATGGACAAGGGCCCTTCTGTTCTTGGGGACCCATTCCTTGCATTTTGCAGCGTTTTTTTTGCATCAATCCTTATTTTAATTTTGATAATATCGATAATGGCCGAGAAGTTCCATTTGAGGCGGTAAAATGCCGCAGGCAGTTGTCCATGTTTTGTTCACGATAATTGCAATAGACTTGTTCAGGGACCATTTTCTAAAAAACAAGCAGTTGCTGCCCCTGCATTATGTTTTCATTGGAGGAATTGCAGGGATCCTTCCTGATATAGACATTCCTCTTTACTGGATTTTAAATAAATTTCTTGGATACAATGTGCCGTGGTTTCATCGTGTATTTACACACACCTTCCTTTTTGTAATATTATTCTTATCGATGTCGTTAATCTTCTACGACCTGAATAAAAAATACTCCAAGATTTTCGCAATAGTAACATTTGGGGTTTTGTTCCACATCTTTCTCGATTGGTTTTTTATCGGGGGAGTAGCTCCGCTTTACCCGTTTTCCGACACAGTCTACAGCCTTAATTTGCTCGGAAGGCTTGATATCCCTCTTGTGATGGAGGGGCTTGAGGCTGTTGTTCTGCTCGCTTGGCTATGGCACGAGGAAAAAACCCACAAGATAAGCGATTTTATCTGAACCTCATTTTCCCGAGGTTCCTTCTTGAGAGATAAAAGAAATACCCCACTATGGCAAAAGTTATAGCCGGAGGAATCCACTCGGGAACATCGTAGCCAAAGCTCTTAATTAGCATGACAAAGACGATTGAAAGAATAGAATACATCGCCCCTTTCTTCAGGTACCTGTATTTTTTTATCGCCTTTATGTTCTTTACAGTAATCTGCCTTACAATAAGAGCCCCAATGCCATTGCCCGCAAGAATCAGCGGAATCGAGCTTGTAAAGGCAAATGCCCCTGTAACTCCATCAATGGAGAAGGACGCGTCGATTGCCTCGAGATAAAATATTTTGCCCAAATCCGAAATATTTGCCTGATTGAGCATCCCCTTTCTTTTTTCCGCAGCAATTCTTGCAAGATTAATCAGGTAAAATGCGGCAGACCCCACAATCACGCCAAAAAACATTCTTATGTCTTTCTCGAATGTAAAGATCATAAGCAGCATCAGGATTATTATGACAACAATAACAAACAGTCTTTGGTTTGACTCAAAGAATTTTTCGCTTCTTGAAGTGTCGTATTTTGGCTCAAGGAAAAGCCACTGCAAAAATAGGATGAGAAGAAAAGTGGCGGCCCCTGCCAAGAGCACCGGGGATGAATGCTTTATAATCTCTGTAACTTGGGGGTTGTCGCTAAATGAAGCGCTAAAAGCGGCTGCAGGGCCGATGGAAAGGCTGCTCGCCCATACTATAATCCATGGCAGCATCCCCCTTACGACAAAAACCGCGACAAGTATGCCGGCGAAAAGAAAAAATTTCCTGTATTTTTCCTGCATTGTTGAAAGAATTTCCGCATTGATAACGGCATTATCAATGCTGTTTATGACCTCAAAGGCACAGAGTCCTGCCATAGTCAGAAGAATTGTAATCAGGTCCATTTTAGATTAACCCGAGCCTTCTGAGCATGTTTGTTGCAAGTGCGATAAGAAAAACGATTGCGACAGCAGTGTACACATTCGATTTTTTTTTGTCTTTTGTGTACATGACTGCTCCAGCAAGCAGAATTCCAGCAACAAGCGATAAATATTTCCACCCATTGTTTATATTCAGGTAGAAGACTGCAGCCACAACAGCTCCGATAGGAAGCGAAGTTGCCAAAATCAGGCTCCAATTGTAGTCTTCCATTTTAATTAGCGTATGATTGTCCCTTTAAATTTTTTTCCTTCGAGCAGTCTCTCAAGATTCTTCAGGTCTCTTCCGATAAAATTAACCTTTAGCCTTAGTTTTTCAGCTTCCTTTGCCGCAACAGGATCAAAAGGCACATTCATTCCAGCTTTCCACTCGCTTCCGGTTAGCTTGCGAAATTTCCTCCATTTTATTTGCTCCATTCTTTTTGCACCGCTGTATTTTGAAGGGTCTTTGTCGTAGACAAAATCAACGTTGCTCATGTTGATTATCTCCCTTATCCTCAGGTTTTTTGCAGCAAGGACGGCGTCGTAATCCGTGCTCCACCCTGGAGCCCATCCTCCGGCAACAAGAACTTTTTTGCTGAATTTGACTTTCAGGTTAGGATTGTCCAAAATATGTGATTCGGCATCATTTTTGAAAATTGTCCTTACAAGATGGGCATTAAGCTTTGTTGCATGTATCCCAAGCCAGTCCAGATCGCTGTTTTCAACCCTGGCTATTTTGGATGCGGCATCCTGCACTTTTCTTGCAAGCTTGCCGCCGCCGCAGTAAACGACAAACCTGTAATTTTTCCTCAGGAATTTATCAATTGTTCTTTTAAACCCTGCAAGAAATCCGATGTCATAATTTTCCGGAGCTATCAGCGAGCCCCCAAGAGATATTATGACTGTCTTTTGCATTTGGATTATTGTTTAACGAGAATATAAAAACATTTCTAAAAGAATTAGCTTCCAATTCCGATAAACGAGACCCCCAAGATTATCAAAGATATTCCAATCCACTTGTGCTTGTTCATTTTTTCCCCTAAAAACCGAACGCTAAGGAGGCTCACCCAAACATAGCTTAATGCGACGAAAGGATACAGAACAGAAACTTCCCCGCCTTTTAGCGCAGGAATGAACAGCAAAGTTCCTGTTGCATACAGCGCAATTCCTCCAAAGAGCTCATAATTTTTAATCAATGTGCTTATCTTTGAGAGCTTTTTTGCAGACGCCTTCTTAAGCAGGATCGGGCCCATTGCACCAACTATTGTTGCAAGTATGACAAGCAAAATCGACCATAATTGGGTTGCCATTTATATCACTCCAGGAGTCGGCTCGCGGCTTCCAAACCCGATTAACGCAATTCCAACAACAATTGTAATTACCCCCAGCCACTTCCAAACATTCATTGATTCTCTTAGAAACCTGACAGAAAAAAAGCTAACCCAGATGTAGCTTGTTGCTATAAGCGGATACAGCACAGAAACTTCCCCGCCCCTTAGCGCAAGTATGATCAAGATGCCTCCAACCGCGTAAAGAACCATCCCACCTACCATGTATTCATTTGTAAGGATGGATTTTGGGCTCCATGTCACGTCTCCAATTCCAAGCTTGTAGAGGATCTGCGCCGTGGATGTCAAAAGAGTTGTGAGCAAAACCACAGTTACAGCAGACACTTTTGTTTCCATTGGCGGAATTATTATGCAGTAATATTTATATCTTTACCTTGGAAAAAGTGCCGTTCAAAATGCCAGAACCGATGGCAAAACCGAGCTTTTAAGCGAGATTTTGAATGGTGCCGCTCGAAAAGCGCTGAGAAATCCTGCAGAAAGCCTTGTTGTCTGCGCGTTGCTGCTATGTGATTTCAGCACACTTTTCGCGATATGCCACAAAAACACTGCAATCAATAAGCTTAAAAATGCGGATTTTTTCCAAACGCCTATGAAAGGGCTATTGTTTGGGACAGCGGGAATCCCGCTAAGCGCAAATCCGAGGACAACTCCTGACGGAATAAAGCATGTAAGCAAGCTTGGCCTTGGAGCCATGGAGCTTGAATTCGTCAGGAGCATCAACATAACAAGAGAGAAAGCCCCTGAAATAAAAAAAATAGCGCAGGAAAGCAACATCGTTCTCACGTGCCATGCGCCTTACTTCATCAATCTCAACTCGCTTGAAAAGGCAAAGGTAGAGGCAAGCATTGAGCGCATTGTCAACTCTGCCCGCATAACCAGCTTATGCGGCGGCTGGAGCGTCTGCTTTCACTCCGGGTTTTACATGGGGCAGGAGCCAAAAAAAGTTTATGATGTAATTAAAAAAAATTTGCGTGAAATAATGTCAATTTTAAAAAAAGAAAACAACGGCATCTGGATAAGGCCCGAAACAACAGGCAAAGAAACGCAGTTTGGAAAT
>CAZGTJ010000090.1:0-5332 GCA_964528545.1 uncultured Methanosarcinales archaeon | reverse complement strand
CATGAGCGCGGTCTCAAAACTTGTGAACTCGATGAGAGGCCAGCTTCTTGACATGAACCAGGAAGACACTGTGATTTTTGTCAAGGCGAAGCTGCCGGTTATGAATATGCTTAGCTGGAGCTCGGATTTGAGAAGCGCAACAGAAGGAAGGGGAATCTCATCTCTTGTCGACCAAAGCTTTGAAAGGCTCCCCGCAGAGCTGCAAGGCAAGGTGGTGGAGGAAATAAAGAGAAGAAAAGGACTTACCGACGCAATGGTTGGAGTTTGACGATTTGATTATTTTTTCGTGATTTCTTCAGGGCTGTTTTAGATTTTTTACATCTGATTATTTGCTTGGCTGCAGGCGTCTGATTATTTTTTCGAATTTTTTTATCTTCCTTTTGTTTTCAGAAAAATTCCTGTTAGCACATTCAATCAGCTTTTTCAGGTATTTTTCATCGGCTGAGAAATTTTTGTCCGCTGCAATTGTCTCAAGATGCTCGCTTCCGGCAACTTCGATTGTAACCTTTCTTTGTGTCAGTCCAATTATCCCTGCCTTCTTGAAAAGCTTTCTTGACAAATCCAGGAATTTTTTTGCGCTTTCGGTATTTCTGCACGCGACATGCAAAATCAAAGGCTGCTGCTTGAACCATATTTGATGGTTTGACTTTTTATTTTTTAACGAGCCATTAATTTCCTCAAAATTCACTTTTTCGTGTTTTGCAAAAACCCAGACGCACTCATTTTTCCTTCTGGATTTCATCTCAAGCAAAACAATTCTTCCGGCACAGCTCGAAGTTGTGTAGAAATCGCTTTTTGAGTTTATAATCTTGATTAAGCCTGCAATATCTTTATCGATAGAACCCTTTTTGCTCTTGTCCATCTTGCCGAGGAAATCTGATTTCTCTTTTTGAAACTGGTCAAAATTTTGCACCATTTTTGACTAAGCTTTTGACTTGGTTTATATTTGTTTTTACATCATTTAATTATTTCAAACGCATTTTTTCCTATATAAAATATTAAAAGCGGCGCAAAAGCAAGACTTTTGCCGAATTTCGGAAATTTGTAGTCGAAATTCCATATACAAATTTCCGCAACCTTTATAAACATACTAAAATTCCCAAGATAGCGAAAATTTGCAAGATAGGTATGAGTATTTCACTCATGATTGACAATAATCGAGGAGGTTAATTTTAAAATGGCCAAAGGAAAACCGCACATGAACATTGTATTCGTCGGTCACGTCGACCACGGAAAATCAACAACTGTCGGAAGGTTGCTTTACGACACAGGCAATGTAGACGAGCAGACAATGAGAAAGCTGAAGGATCAGGCAAAGGAGCTTGGAAAAGCCGGATTTGAATTTGCATTCGTCATGGACAACTTAAAGGAGGAAAGAGAAAGAGGAGTTACAATTGACCTTTCGCACAAAAAGTTCGAGACGCAAAAATACTACTTTACAATTATTGACGCGCCCGGCCACAAGGACTTTATCAAGAACATGATTACCGGCGCTGCACAGGCGGACGCCGCAATACTTGTTGTTTCTGCAAACCCCGGAGATGGAGTGCAGGCCCAAACTAAAGAGCACATTTTCCTGTCAAGAACCCTCGGAGTAGGGCAAATGATTGTTTATGTCAACAAGATGGACATGGCAAAATACGACGAGAAGAGGTTCAACGAGGTCAAGGAAGAGGTTTCCAAACAGTTAAAAATGGTAGGATTTAAGCTTGACGAGATAAAATTTGTTCCCGGAGCATCGTTCCCAGGAGACAACGTTGCAAAGAAGACGACAAACATGCCATGGTACAGCGGGCCAACTTTGCTGGAATCACTCGATGCCTTTAAAGAGCCTCAGAAGCCGACACAACTGCCTTTGAGATTGCCAATTCAGGACGTGTACAACATAACTGGAATTGGAGTCGTCCCGGTCGGAAAGGTCGTTACAGGAATAATGAAGGTCAACGATAAAATCATAGTTGTTCCGGCAAGGGAAGGGAAAGGTATTGTTGGAGAAGTCAAGACGATAGAGATGCACCACGAGCAGCTTGACCAGGCGGAGCCAGGAGACAACATTGGATTCAACGTCAGGGGAATCGAAAAGAAGGATATTGCAAGAGGCGACGTTTTGGGCCATGTAAACAATCCTCCAAGCGTTGCAACTGAATTCACAGCACAAATGGTTGTCCTAAACCATCCGACTGTCATAACTGTTGGCTACACTCCGGTCTTCCACGTTCACACGGCGCAAGTGGCTTGCCAAATCACAGAGATTGTGAAGAAGCTTGACCCTGCAACCGGCCAGACAAAAGAAGAGAAGCCAGACTTCATCAAGAATGGGGACGCCGCGATTGTAAAGATAAAGCCTATACAGCCGCTTTGCATAGAGAAGCAGGCGGATATCCCGCAGATGTCAAGATTTGCGGTCAGGGATTCAGGGGTCACGGTTGCTGCAGGCATGGCAATTGATCTGGTAAGGAAGTAATTTAACCTTCCCGAAAGTTGACGTCGGGAAACTTTTTCGCAAAAAGTTTTATCAAAAACGTGGGATTCACTTTGTTTATCCCACAAAATAACAAAAATTATTTTTATTAAGAATGGCACTAGAAAATGCATTAAAACATAGCGGAGCAATTCCAGCCACACCACAACCAAAAAATCCAACGGCGTTTGAGCGCGAAATAGATAAAATCAAATACAGAATTGGTGTGGTTCCATATAAACAATGACAAGAATATTTGCTCGAACCAATTCAATGGAATATTTTAAAACAAGGAATTTATGAAAAGTTAAATTTTTACAAAGGACAAAACAACAAGTAAACCTAAAATTTTTACAACCCAATTTTTTTGGGTCATGATAAACTAACAATTATCATGTGGAACTAGGTTGCTGTCATCAATCAACCCCGATTAACTAAAATGCAAAAAGCAAGAATAAAACTGGCAAGCATTGATATCAACAAGATTAATGAAGTTTGCAACTACATCAAGGATATTTCTGACAAGACAGGTGTTGATATGAGGGGGCCAATTCCGCTGCCGACAAAGAGGCTCAAAGTTACAACTAGAAAATCTCCGGATGGCGAGGGGACAGCGACGTGGGAGCATTATGAGATGCGGGTTCACAAAAGACTAATTGATTTAGGCCTCGATGAAAGGGCGTTAAGACTGGTCATGAGAGTCCCAATACCTGAGGGTTTAAACATCGAAATAGAAATGATAGAGTAATATTTCTGTTTTTTTTAGAATTAAGCAATTTTTCTGTATACTGCAGGAAAAAAGCCCTTCTCATAGCGTCTTGCTGCATTGCTTAATTTTGTGTCGACAACAAGCATTTTTGGGAAAATGAACGAGTACCCTAAATTGATAGGAAATCCAAGCCATCCGAAACATCTCTCCAGATTCTTATAAAATTCTGAAGGCATCATTTCTGCAATTGCAGCAGGAATAATTCTCCCAGATAAAAGAAAATCGAGTACATTATCATGGTTGGATACATAAACCAATCCATTTTTTGGTAGATTCCCGGCAGAGATGCTCAATAATTCAAGAGTCATTCCGGAGTAGGCCTTATACGACCAGCCTAAGGCGTTTGATAGGTAGACTTTGCCAAAGCCAGATTCTTTTTCCAGAACATCAAAAATATTTGAGGGTTCAGCAATTGAAAGTTTTTGGGCGCGGCTTTTGATTCTGTCAAACCTGCTTTTGAAATATTTGTTTCTTCTGTCAAGCAAGCTTCCTGGAATTAAACTATGCTTCTTGTCTTCTAATCCCGCCCAGATAAACGATTCATAGTCATTTGCGCTCAAAAAATCCAGGCGCGCTTTGATAAAGTCAACTTGGGCCTGCTGCCATTCAATTGCTTTAACCGAATTAGCATTCTCAAGAAGCGCAAAAGGCTGGTCTCCTGAGCCGCCTATGGATAATATCGCATCGGTTTGTTTTACGTCAAGCCCGGTTACAATTGCTTCCAGATCCTCATTTGTAAAGGTAAACTCCACGTATGCCATCTTAATCGTTCGGGGTATAGTCTAATGGATTTTAAATTTATCTTTAATCTTGATTTCTCTTTTTATTGACAAAGTTTATAAACAAAAATCGAATTCAAATTCTTAAGCCGGGGTCGCGTAACCTGGTACACGGCGAAGCTTAAGCCAAGCCTCGCCATGCGGGAAATCGCGCAAGCCTGGAATAAGCAAGTCAGCTTGTTTCCGAAAGGATATCTGGGTTCAAAAATAGTTTATCTGAAATAGGCATCGAGCTTAGCTTGTTGCCTGACTTAACACAGATACCTGTTTGAAAGTCCCAGCTCCGGCGTGAGATATGAACTTAAATGCCGAATGGCCGCGTTATGGCCATTTGGTTTTTATTCCCACTGCTTCTCTGCTTGCTAAAATGAAAAAAATGTTTAGAATACAAATAATCCAAAATGATTTTCGCAGCCTTAATGGAATCAGTTTTGCTGGAATCTATAACAACTTCTGCATTTTTGTTTAATTCGTACGGCACATCTATTCCAACGACCTTTCCAAGGCCCTTGGCCATTTTTCCGGTCCTTTTTCTTGTCATGGCCTTTTTGTAAATCTCTTTCATCACTTCGGCGTTTTTTCTGTTTGTTTCCCTCTCTATGCAGATTTTAAGAGGGCAACTAAGAAGGACTTCAACAAAATTGGCAATTTTATTTCTTGCGTAATCTCTATATTTTAATTTATGAGCCGTCGCGTCAAAGACAACATTCCTGCCTTTTCTGAATTCGGATATCCCGATATCGGCAAATTTTCTGTAGGCAAAATCCCTTTCTTTTTCTGAATATTTGGGATTTTTGATAAGCTTTTTCCTTATAGTGTCCATACTCAGGTAAACTGCGCTTGCCCTATCAATTTTCAGCAATTTCAAGAAAGCCTTCGCTGTTGCAGATTTCCCTGACCCCGGCAAACCGGTTACCCATACAGCAAAGGCCATTTTATTTAAGATACGAGTTTATTTTCTTCGGGTTGAACTCTTTATTTTCAAGAACATTAATGATAAAATTAAATATCTTTCTTCTGCACTCATCTCTTTGCTCCTTGTAGAATGACGGATGGGCTACCACAGCCCCCCTGAAAGCGAAGAAAAGAGGTGCGATTTTGTTTACCTCATGATCTTTGGTCCTCTTCAGATAATTGCCCCAGAATCTTGCAAAAACGATATCAGCAATTGAAACTCCCGTTCAAAAAAAACAGCGAGGTCGGGCCGCGCGACATCGCCGCCTACCCTGTGCGCACCGACACGGTGAAGGACGCGCTCACCACTGCCGCCAAACGGCACGACCTCTCCGCGCGTCCCTACCACCGCCTCATCAAACGCGCCGG
>CAZGTJ010000089.1:0-5380 GCA_964528545.1 uncultured Methanosarcinales archaeon | reverse complement strand
GTTGGAATTGACCAGGACCCCCATATAAGGCTGACAAGAGACATAGTCAGAAGATTCAAGGAAAAAAAATATTTTCTTCCATCTTCGCTCTACAACAAGTATACGCCTTCCCTTGACGGAGAAATGAAGATGAGCAAGTCAAAGCCAGAGAGCTGCATCGAGCTTCCGGAGGATTTGAAATCGGTCAGGAGAAAAATTTCAAGGGCATTGAGCGGCGGAAGGGATACTTTGGAAGAGCACAGAAAGCTTGGGGCGGTTGTTGAAAAGGACATGATTTTCGAATTGCTGAAGCAGCACCTTGTCGAGGATGATGAAGAGCTTAATGGGATTTATCATGAATACGGGTCCGGAAAAATGACGAGCGGCGAATTAAAGGAGCTTGCATACCAGAAAATGGAAAAGTTCATGCACAACCTTATCAAGGGGATAGAGGACGCAAGAAAGCACATCGACAGGCTGAATTTTGTCAAGTTTAAGTGAATTTATTTCGATATATTTAAATAATTGATTTGGCATTTTTAATAAAAAAGAGGATAAAATGCATAAGGAATTCAACGTTGCTCCGCTGTCAGCAGGATACATGCTGACAAGCCTTGTAGGCATAATGGTTTCTGCATTTTACATTCTTCCGAACTCAAGGCAATGGGGATTCACGCTTGTTTTGTTTTTCACATTAATGCTTATAGCAGCATTTATTTCAATGACATATTCTCCTGGGGTCTGGCCATTGAGGAAATGATGGAATACACCGAAATAATAATACGGCTCGTTTTTGCAACCTTTGCAGGCGGATTAATAGGGCTTGAGAGGGAAGTTGTCCACAAGCCCGCGGGAGTAAGAACGCATATGCTTGTTTGCCTTGGTTCTGCATTGTTCATGCTCATAACAACTTTAAACCTACCTTCTGAATCGGCGAGGGTAATTGCGGGCATTGCAACCGGCATCGGCTTTCTTGGGGCAGGCACAATTTTCAAGGCAAGAACCGATGTCCACGGATTGACTACCGCAGCATCGATTTGGGCAGTTGCAGGAGTCGGGCTGGCGATCGGGCTTGGATATTATTTTGTTGTGCTTGTTGCAGTCGGGTTGATATTGATGATTCTGCAGCTGAACAAGTTTGACTTTTTTAGAAAATTGTAATCCAAATTAGTTTTGCTATAGCAGTCAAATCTCAAAGACAGTTTTCTTTTTTGGCAGTGCGCTTGGAGAGGAGCCGCCGTGCCATGTGTACCTTGGCCTTATTCTTACAGGATAAAGCTTTTCATTGATATCGTCAAAAATTATCGCGGCGCCTTCCTCTGAAGGAAGCAGATTCAGCTGCTTGTCGAGCCCCTCGCGCATATAGCTTTGCATTATATTCCCAAGAGCAATAACGTCGATATTTGCAGTTAATCTATGGGCAATTACAACATCTGATTGAGTAAAAACATCTGTATGAATCCTGCCAGGCTGCTGGGACGCCAGCACAAGCGAAATTCCAGGCTGCCTTCCCTCCCTTAGTGCAGTTATGAGGGGCGCAGTTGCCGGAGTTTTTCCCTGATTGGGCAGGAATTCGTGGGCCTCATCGATGATAAGCCACACAATAGGCTCTTTTTTTTCCTCTTTCTCCTCGTCGAAGAAATGGATTTCTTCCTTTATGGCTTTTTCTTCTTCTAATCTTCTTGAAGCCATTCTGCTGACAAAAAGCTTTTGCGTGACTAATCCTATAACAAGGCTTCTCAAGTTTTCTGTCCCTCCTGTTGTTGTGTATGCGCTTACATCGAGCACCGAAATCTGGCCAGGCACAATTAGGTCTTCAATTAAAGTTCCCTTCCTGCTAAACAGCCCCCATTTTTTTGCGACAAGAAACCTGTTTATTACGGCATCCTTAAAATTTCTGTCAGACCTTTCATCAGCCTCGATTACTTCAAGGATGTCCTCAATGTCATAGCTGTCGTACCTCTCTTTTATCTGGTTGATTATCCTTTCGATCAGTATTCCGACAGGATCGGTCATTGTCACGTTGAAAATCATGCACCAGTCATCTGAGGTAAGCTCACTTGTTCTTATTGAAAATGGAAAATCAGTAGGGATTCCTTTATCCTTGAATTCCTCGTAATAGCCATGTGGGGTAAATATGTGGATGTTAAGGCCCTTGCTTTGCAGCCCCCACTGCTCAAGAAGCTCAAGGTCTTTTTGGTTTGTGTATTTCATAGTCCAGTAGATCCCCATGGTGTCGAGCATTATAACAGAGAGGTTCTTCTTTATCTCGTCGGGCAGGTCATAAATGCCTTCTGCAATAACCCCCATAGTGTACGACTTTCCCGAGCCCCTTTTTCCTACGATGAAAACTACGTGGCTTTTTGCAACATCAAGATAAACGCTATTTGATAATGAAGTAGTCTGTCCCATCTTGACATAATGCTTTCCGAGAAATATCGCCCCTTCTGTCCCATATTCTTCCTTGTCGGACTCTGAGCGGCCGATTATTATATCATACATACCCCATCACTAAACAAGTCATTTTAAATGTTTTTAGTGAAACTTTAGAGTGATGAAAAATATAATTTTTTTTAGAAAGATTTATGAATAAGCTGAAGTTTTTGAAAGCGCTTATGGAACAGAAAGAGAGGCTTGAGCAGGAGCTAAGATTTCTAAAGGAAAGCTTCGAGGCCGACGTCATCAGCAGAGAGGAATTCGAAAAGGGCAAGGATAGAATAGAAAGAAAACTAAAGGAACTTTCCAAAAAGCAGACTCAGAAAGCCCAGGCTGCGCAGGAAATTGCAGAAACCAAGGAAGAGGAAAAGGAAGATAAAAATATCAGGATTTTAACCTCAGAATCAGAGCCAATAAAGGAAGGAGATGGCAACGATGAAAGAATTCCATTGAGCATTATACAAGACGAAGGGCATGATCATGAAACCGATAACGAGCCCGCGCCTGTGAATATGCAGGAAGAAACAGAAATGCCGACAGAGAACGGCCCAATCAGGCTTGACAACAAGGGGGGGTCAAGATTCTTTAAATATGGAGTTGCTTTTGTTGTTTTGCTTCTTGTGGTATTCTTCTCGTATTCACTTTTGAAAAGCGGCAATTCAAATGCCATTGACGAAGGAAAAAATAATCAGGCATTACTGGCAGAGTGCGAGTCTGACAGCGACTGCAGGCAGGAAGGAAAAATAGGAGTGTGCATCAATGCGGGAAACGAGGATGCAAAATGCCAGTTTGAGGAAATTGTGAGATTGAATTTGATTGTGCTGAACGACATGGAAGGATGCTTTAACTGCGGCACACAAAGAGTTATAAGCATACTTGAAACATGGTTCGGAAAATCAAATGTCAGGCACATTGACTACAATTCAGTTGAAGGACAGGAAATCGCAGACTACTATGGGCTAAAAATGTTGCCAGCATATATATTTGACGAGAATTTAAGCGATAGTGAAAAATTCAAGGATTACAGGCAGGTGTTTGCCAAAAACTACGATGTTTACATTCTCAAGGATGATGCCGCAGGCTCGACATATTACATAGGCACAAACGAAATCCAAAACAGGCTTGACATGTTTGTTAAGGAAAATGACGCAGCAAGCATCAGGGCAGAAAAAAATTTGCAGGAATTTCTCGGAACTTTCAGGAATGTCCAGTTTGAGAGGCACACCCAGAACAGCGCTCTTGCAAAGGAGCTTGGAATCAAGACCTTCCCGACATTTCTAATAAACAACAAAGTAAAATTCAGCGGGCTCCACACGGCAGATTCTATAAAAACGAATTTCTGCAAGATGAATGACAATGACAACTGCCAGAAAAGCTTGTCTAAAAATCTGATTTTAGAATAAAAAAAGAAAGATAAATAAAAAATTTACAAGTCGTTGACCGTCAGAACTGCTACTTTAGTTTCGTTCGGCTTGACTTTTGTTTCCATTCCAATCAAAAACTTGACGTTCGAGTCTTCAGCCGCCTTTGCAATGTCCCTGTCCACGCTTCCGTCGAACACGACTGCATGCGCGTTATGAACCCCTTTTAATGCCGTTTGAATTTCGCTTACCGGGACTTTTCCAAGCACCGCCAGTTTGCTGTCAAGTATTTCAGCGCCTCTTGTCCCAATCAAATCCTCTAGCATTGACTTGAACGCGTTTTTCTCTTCGGGAGAAACTTGTATCCTTTTTATTGGAGGAGGCGCTTGCTGGAACGGCCTCTGCATCGGCCTTTGGAACGGCTGGTGCATATGTTGGCCCTGATGCTGCTGGGGCCTTTGCCTTGGCACAAGCTCCATTGCGGTCTTCTCGGTTTCCCTTGACAATTCCAATTTTGCCTGCTCTCCTGAAATCCTTGAGCGAATTGCCTTGTGTATTTCCTTTTTTGCAAGCTCCTCAACTTCCTTGCCGTCAGGGGCTTTTGTTACGAAATCGACGTCTGCGACTCCCGTAAGCTCCTTGATAATCAGATTTCCACCTCTATCTCCATCGACAAAAGCAGTAACAACTTTCTTTGCGCATAAGTCAATGATTGTTTGCGGAACCGACGTCCCATTAAGCGCGATCGCGTTCTTAAAGCCGTTTTTTAGTAAGTTCAGTACGTCTGCCCTTCCCTCAACAACTATGACCTCGTCGCTTTCATCGATTGCAGGCCCTGCGGGAAGCCTGTCTTTTCCGTACTCGACAATTTCCATGACCCTTACGGACGCAGCAACCTCGTCTGCAATTTCCTGCGAGTCTGGCATTGTGTTTTCCATCATTTTCTTAAGAAGCTCCTTTGCCCTTTCAACAACCATGCTTCTCTTGCTGATTCTTACGTCCTCAATGTTTGTGACCTCGAGCTTCGCATTGCAAGGCCCGATTCTCTGGATTATTTCCAAAGCCGCGCCAACAATGCTTGTTTCAGCTTTGTCGAGAGAAGAAGGTATGATTATCGTTCCTTTTGTCTTTCCCGTTCTTGTCTCTGTATTGACTTCTATTCTTCCAATTCTTCCTGATTTTTGAAGCTCCCTTAATTCAAGGTCAGCGCCGAGAAGCCCTTCGGTCTGCCCGAATATCGCTCCAATCACGTCTGGCCTGTCAACAACACCTTCAATTTCTATATTGGTATGAATAATATATTTAGCTGCTACTGGGCTTATTTTTCCCATTGTAATCCCTCCATTATGTTATTTCAGAAGAAGCTAGCTGCAATCACTCTTGATTTTTACAAGCGAAATATTTGTGATTGATGAACATGATAGCTCCTTCACCTTTGTTTATTCGCATTTAGAACAAGTTAGTAAAATTACCAAATCCCTTACCAAGTCCAGCAATAATGAATGATAATAATGATCTTGTCCTAATGCTAATTTAAGCTTGAAGCCCGAAACACTAACCCCAAAGCTCATTGCTTGAATTTATCGTGAGCTCCATTTGGTACT
>CAZGTJ010000088.1:0-5407 GCA_964528545.1 uncultured Methanosarcinales archaeon | reverse complement strand
GGCATTGTCACAATTACTTTTTTCCCATTCCAGATTTTAATCTACCTCTTATCACAGATACAAATTAATTTTTACGAATTGTTACTTGTTTTTAAAGCTTTCCCACGCCTGCAAAAACTTCGATATTGATTCGTCAGTCTTTGGATTTCAGACATCACGTACATCTATCTGCCTCTTGGGTTTGCGTATCTTGCAGCAATATTGGACATTTTCAGCAGAAAATGCGTAGGCTGGTGCCTTGGGAAAAATATTGATGCACAATTAACGCTTGATGCATTGAATATGGCAATTGCTTCAAGACAGCATCTTGGATTTTTTGGAATGATTCATAATTCCGATAGTGGTGTGCAATACGCCTCTTATGAATATGCAGACAGGCTGAAGCAATTAGGAATTGCCGTCAGCATGAGCGGAAAAGGCAATGCATACGATAATGCATATGCAGAGAGTTTTATCAAAACTCTCAAAGTTGAGGAGGTGTATATCAAAGAATACAAGACATTTGAAGAGGCATATGCCAACATAAAGCATTTTATCGAGTTGGTGTACAATGAGAAGCGGTTGCATTCCAGCATCAGATATGTGCCGCCGGAAGAATTTGAACAGGAAATTTTAAATAAACAGTCTCTTAACTGACCGTAAACTTAATGGGGTTCACTCCATGGATCGGCGGATCCCTCATATTATGATATTTCGTACGATCCTTTGGCAACGGAATTTTATATTCCGTGGGTAAGGGGATTTTCGCAGGAAGAACTGGGTACCGATTTTAAAGAAGATTGCTCAAGAAAAAAAGGAATTGTTGCAATTAGTATATCTAACCTTCACAATTTTCATCTATTTAATAGTTCTTGCTTTAACTAGTTTTATGAATTTGAGCCTATAAAAAATGGTTACACCATTTACGTTTACAACATAACTGAAAGTTAGCTTTTATTTTAATTGCCTGTGTAACCACATTATTTTGATAAAGTCTGTATAGGTTTTGTGAATACGTGACAGAAAGATTTAATAATTCTGCTTGAAGCTCGCAATTAAGGTGATTTGATGTCAAATGAAAAAGTGATAAAAATAAAACCTTCCTTCGAAGATGAGAGGGGAATTATCGCAAATGTTCTTGAAGAGCCGATAACGCACGTTGCCATAATAACTTCAAAAAAAGGGGCTATTCGGGCTAATCACTATCATCCTGAGCAGATACAATATGAATACCTGATTAGCGGGATGTATGAGAGCTTCTCTAAGGATCTAAACAAAAAGGAGGCAAAATCTGAATCAAGAATTATAGAGCCGGGGGATCTTGTTATAACCCCTCCAATGATTGCCCATGCCATGAAATTCTTGGAAGATTCCGTAATGCTGAACTTAACAACAGGAAGCAGAGATAAGAATAAATTTGCGGAGCACACCATAAAGTACAAGCTGATCTAATGAAAAAAAACATAATCGAAGAAGATGTAAGGAATGTTGCGGATGGAATCGGACAGGATGTCCAAAAGTTAAACGGCAAGACTGTATTGATTACAGGAGGCGCAGGATTTCTTGGAAATTACTTCTTGCTTACTTTTGATTATTTGAACAAGAACGTCTTAAAAAATCCCTGCAGAGTAATTTCTGTAGATAATTTCATCACCGGGGTTAAGTACGCGATAGAAGAAGGTCCCAATTTCAAGGCAATAAAGCACGACGTTACAGTTCCAATGAAAATTAACGAGGATATAGATTTCATAATAAGCGCAGCTGGCATTGCATCACCGAAGTTTTATCGAAAATTCAAGATAGAGACTATAGATGTAGGGGTTTTTGGAACAAAGAACATGCTTGAGCTTGCAAAGGAGAAAAAAGTAAAAAGCATGCTTTATTTTTCATCCAGTGAGGTTTATGGGGATCCTGATCCAAGATTTGTCCCAACTAATGAGACTTATTTTGGAAATGTGTCTTGCACGGGTCCCAGATCTAATTATGATGAATCAAAAAGGCTGGGTGAAACTTTATGTCTTTCCTACTATGAGGCATATGATATTCCGGTAAAATGGGTCAGGCCCTTTAATGTGTATGGTCCGAGAATGAGGCTTGATGATTATAGAGTAATCCCAAATTTTATATCAAATATATTTAGCGCAAATCCAATTCCGGTTTATGATGACGGAACAAGCACAAGAACTTTCTGCTATATAACAGACGCAATGACAGGATTCTTAAGAGTGCTACTATCGGACTTTAATGGGGAAGCATTTAACATAGGAAATGACAAGGAAGAAGTAAGCATAGGGGAACTTGCAAGAATTGTCGCTGAAATCTTCAATAATAAAGCTCAAATAAGCTACGTTCCAGGACCAAATGACGCCTATGCAACAGCCGATCCTAGAAGGAGGTGCCCTGATTTGAAAAAGGCAAGAGCAAAGCTTGGGTATGTGCCCCATACCGACTTAAGAACAGGACTAAGAAGATTCATAAGATGGGTGATAGACGAATATGAAATGAAGTCTCCGCAGGTTCAGGTTTTTGAAAGCAATAACAAAATTTAAACAATTTTGAGCTTGGGTAAGGGAACAATAAATCTCATTCCTTTTTTTCGGTAAAGTTCCGTTTTGTTCAGTATTTCTTCAGAAAAATTCCATGCAAGAATTAGCACATAGTCTGGATTTAGCTCGCCAAGTGATTTGAAAGTCTTTACTGGAATATGCGTTCCTGGCATAAACATCCCTTGCTTTAATGTATTATCGTCAATGACAAAATCAATCTCATTTTTCCCGATGTTACAAAAGCTTAGTAGCGTGGTCGCCTTGGCAGGAGCACCATAAGCAGCAATTTTCTTGTTTTGCTTTTTCAAATTTTTGATGCAATTGACGATGTTTGCTTTTACCTCGTTGACTTTTTTTGCAAACTTTTCATAAGTTTCCAGCCTATTAACTCCAATTTTTTCTTCATTACTGATAAATTCTTCGACGGAGTTATCAGCCTCATGTTTCCCAATTATTTTCTTTACAAATACCCTAAGTGAACCTCCATGCGACTCCACCTTTTTTATTTTGAAGATTTCCATCCCATGTTGCTTAAACAGGTAATAAAGAGGAATCACTGCAAAATAAGACAAGTGCTCGTGATAAATTGCATCGAAGGTCATTTTTTGGAGCATGTCAACAAGATAGGGAAATTCGACTACAAAAACCCCATCTTCTTTTGTCAGCATCTTTACGTTTTCAACTACATCATCTATATCGTTAATATGAGCAAACACATTTGTTGCTGTTACAACATCTGCCCTTCCTTTCATCGAAATGATTTTTTCAACAACCGTTCTGCTAAAGAAATCGTTAATTGTATCAATTCCATTTGCCTGGGCAATTTTGGCTACATTTGAAGCAGGTTCAACTCCTATTACGTTAACGTCAAATTTCTGAAATCCTTTTAAGAGCAAGCCATCGTTGCTTCCTATATCGACTGCAAGGGATTTCTCTTTCAAGCCAAGGTCCTTAACCAATTCTTCTGCCATCTGTGCGAAATGAATTTGGAAGGTTTTTGTAGTGGAGCTTACATAGACGTAGTTGTCAAACATAATTTGCGGCGGGACTACATACCCGAGCTGGACCAGCTTGCATTTTTCGCAGAGAAGTACTTCGAGAGGAAACTTGGGCTCTTCTTTATACAAATCCTGCTCCTTAAGAAATCTGTTTGCAAGGGCTGTGTTTCCAAGCGAGAGGAATTTATACAATTTTTCATTGCTGCAGATTCTGCACTTCATAGGTTTTAAGAGGGATGTTTAGTTTAAAAGCCTTTCTTTGCGGCTTTAGAAATATTTATATTAATATTAAAACTTAAAAGGTTTAATGGACTTGAATATTGGGATAATAGGGCTTGGAAGATGGGGGACTAATTACTTAAGAACCTTGAATGAGATTGAAGGTATAACTATAAGGTGGGTATGTTCAACAAAAGAGAGTACCATAAATGAATCCTTATCTAAGGTAAATCTGCGAATTTCTCCTAAGAAGACCACTGATTATAGGAAAGTTTTGAAGGACAAAAAAATAGATGCCGTGATAATAGCTTCTTCTGGGTCAACTCATTATAAGATAGCCGCAAATTCATTAAAATCCAAAAAGCATGTTCTGGTCGAGAAGCCTGTTGCCTTTTCATCAAAAGAAGTTGCTCATCTGGCTCAGTTGTCTAAAAAAAACAAAAAAATCCTTATGGCAGGGCATTTACATTTATATAATCCAGGAATTGTAAGGTTAAAGCAAGACATTAATAAAGGCGTTTTTGGAAAGATAAGGTGCTTTTACTTGTCTCATTTTGGAAATGGACCGATAAGAAGCGATATGAGTGCATTATGGGATTTTTCTCCCCATTCTATATCTATCCTGTTATATCTTGTAGGGGAAAATCCTTTAAAGATAAATGCAAGAGGAGAGTCTTACATAAGAAGGGGAATTAAAGATGTGGTAACTCTTAATTTAACATTTTCGGGCAATATTTTTGCCACAGCAACCGCTAGCTGGATTTATCCTCTGAAAGAGATGAGAGTTATTGTCGCAGGGGAGAAAAAATATGCAGTATTTGATGACTATGCGAAGGAGGAAAAACTCAAATATTTTGATGCTCCTAGGCCAGCAAAAGGGGAAGTGGAACTAAAAAATGATCGGTACTATGCCCAGAAAATAAGCAGTTCGATGCCTCTGACAGAAGAAATAAACCACTTTGTAGATTGCATTATAAATAAAAGAAGTCCCATTACAGATGTTAATGAAATATTAGCGGTTACAAGAGTTATAGAGGCTGCGGACAAATCGCTGCAATCAAGATAACTTATCGTTCTTTACCATTCCTAATTTAAATTTTATTATGTAAGGTATCATTTTACTTTCTCTCTTAAAATTAAGGGCCGAGTTTTTTCCTTCAGTCCAATATACTGGAATTTCCTTTATTGAGTACCCTTTCCTTAAAGCGTGGATGAGCAACTCCGAATCCCAAAAAACGCTTCTGGTTCTAGTTTTATCAATACCTGCTGTTTCAACCAAATCCATCACTACATTTCTTTTGAAAGCCTTAAAGCCGCATATATTGTCTTTAAAAGGGCTCTTAAAGAGTGCCCATAAGAGAGTGTTGTATAATTTACTTACAATGTATCTGTTTATCTTCCTTTTTATTTTTGACTTATTGTGGTATCTATTAGGAATTACTATATCATAACCCTTATCGAGCCAGTAGAGAAAGTCATTGACATGCCGTATGTTCATGGACAAATCCATGTCAAGAAGGATTATATAACTGCCTTTAAGCAACTTAAACGATTTTGCCATATTTTCTCTTCTGGAGGGTCCATCTCTGTAGGATGCAATCCTAAGATTAGGGTGTTCCTTGTTTTTTATTATTTGTTTTCGTATTTTTAGAGTTTTATCTTTTG